>NZ_JASPFK010000002.1 GCF_036855935.1 Sphingomonas sp. LR60
GCGGGCGATGCGGTTTGTCCTGATGTTGGCGAAGGTGTCGCAGAAGGGGGTATGAAGCAGAAGTTGTCGTCGTGTCTTCGCGTCTACGTGTCGATCAATCGACATGTCGTATGATCGACGATCAGATCGTCATTGCGCGCGCAGCGAAGCAATCCAGTGAAGGATCAAGACGCCCTGGATTGCTTCGCTGCGCTCGCAATAACGGGAACGACATGTCGCCATGTCGACGCGCCTACATAGCGACACGTCGATCATAGCGGCAGGCCGAAGCGCGGGCCGATCAACGTCATCGCCGTATAGAGCGCGACCGTCAGCGCACAGCCTGTGACGAGCGCAGGCCAGAAGCCGACACCGTGGCGCAGCAACGCCGGGATCAGCAGGAACATCGGCAGCGACGGCAGCACGTACCAGAAGGTCGCGCCGGCGTGCGCCGCCATGTTCGCGGCGTCGGGTTTCTCATGCCACAGCCACATCATCCCGAGCACCGACACCAGCGGCAGCGAGGCGACCAGCGCACCGACGCCGGGATAGCGCTTCGCGAGCGTCGAGGCCCCGGCGATCAGCAAGCCGGAGACGATGGACTTGAGCACGAACGGAATCATGCCCGTCGGTGTAGCGCGCGGGGAGGGGAGGGAAGGGGGCTGTCGGCATGTCGGCCAATCGACATGTCTACAACCAGACAGCCCGACAGCTTGTGCCCGGCGGCGATGCGGCCCAGAAGAAGGACATGACCCTTCCTACGCTTCCCTGGACCGGCGGCTGTCGTTGCGGCGATGTCCGCTTCAGCATCGCGCAGCCGCCGCTCATGACGATGGCCTGCCATTGCACCGGTTGCCAGCGAATGTTGGGCAGCGCCTTTTCGACCTCGATCGCGGTGCCGACGCCGGGCTTCGCGGTGACGCAGGGCACGCCGGTGATCGGCGGGCTGCACGGCGCGCAGGTCCGCCATCATCATTGCGACCGCTGCAAGGGTTGGCTGTTCACGCGCATCGAGCCCGACATGGGCTTCGTCAACATCCGCGCGACCGCGCTCGACGACGCGGGCTGGTTCGTGCCGTTCATCGAGACCTGGACCGATGAGGCGCTGCCCTGGATGACGACGCCCGCGCGCCATCGTTACGCAGGCTTCCCGCCGGCCGATGCCTATCCGGCGCTGATCGCAGAATTTGGAGCGGAATAGCCATTCGACGTGTCGATGTGTCGACATCGGTCGTGGAGGGTAGGGTGGCAACGTCCCGACATTCGCAGCCTCGGCACTCAACTCGCCGTCTCCCCTGCGCAGGCAGGGGCCCATGGCTATCACCACTGGCGCTTCGTATGGTGTCGACATTTCGACATGTCGAACAGCTTATGCCGTGTACGCCAAGACGTCATCGGTGATGCATAGTCAGCGTTACAGGGCATGTGACGAGGATAGCCCACGCCGAGGCGAAACCTGTGATCGTCACCCGAACAGCCGCCTGTGAAGCGTCTCGTTTCTCCCTGTCCGTGATGCCATCTCGCGAAAGCCCATCCGGGAACACGTTCTGGTAAAGCCTGTCGAGCGCGACCGCGCAATCGGCTGGCACCGCTCGGCTGTCTCCCCGAACCTTCGTTTTCAGCGACGTCGAACGGCAATATCGTGGACGGCGAGGGTGACGCTACGGTGCATCAAGGCCGAGACGAGCACCGAGGAAAGCAATGCGGATTCACGACGGGAAGGTTGCGATCGTCATCGGCGGCACGCGCGGCATCGGTGCAGCGATTAGTCGAAGGTTGGCGAATGATGGCGCATCAATTGGGGCAACCTTTCTACGTCGATCAGGTGACGCCGAGCGTCTTGCGGGCGAGTTGCACGCGGCCGGGCATCATGCGCTGATGGTGCAAGTAGACGTAAGCGATGCAGGGGCGCTCAACGACGCAATCGATCGCATCGTAAAGCATTTCGGCCGCCTCGATATTCTGGTGAGCGTCGCTGGAACCGCGATTGTAGGACCGCTTGAGGCTTACGAGGACGATGCGTTCGACCGCTCTTTCGCGCTCAACGTCAGGGCACCATTCCTTGCGGCAAAGAAGGCGGCAGGCTTGATGGCCGAGGGCGGCCGGATCGTCACGATCGGAAGCATCGTGGCAGACAGGATGCCCGGCGCTGGCGGCACGCTCTATGCGGCGAGCAAGGCCGCATTGGGGGTATGACACGCGGCCTGGCCCGAGATTTGGGTGAGCGAGGTATAACCGCCAATCTAGTGCAGCCGGGCCCGATCGATACTGAACGCAATCCAGCGGACGGGCCGAATGCCGTCGCAAATCGAAGCCCGCCTGCAATCCCCCGACATGGCACGTCTGACGAAGTGGCCGGACTTGTCGCATATCTCACTTCGCTCGAGGCGGGGTTCGTGACCGGCGCGACCTACAATATCGATGGCGGTTGGAGCGCGTGAGCAGCCGCTGATCCAACTTTCCCGTTTCACCATCCCATTGGAGAAAGCGCTCTCAATCGCGCTCTCCGCGCAACGCGCTGTTCCTCGCGCAGATCGCCTGCCTTGCGGACGACATCCTTGCAGGCCTGCGGTTATGAATCATTATGAACAGCCTGACAGAGGCAAGAGTGATGATGGCGGCATATGCCAGAATGACCATCGTGGTCCCCGAGCCGATGGCGGAGACGATCCATGCCGCCATCGCAGCGGGCGAATATGCGTCGGCGAGCGAAGTGGTGCGCGATGCGATGCGCCTGTGGAACGAACGCCGCGCCTTTCGGGCGGAGGAATTGCGGCTGCTGCGCGACGCCTAGGACAAGGGCAAGGCCAGCGGCGTTGCCGGTCCACTCGACATGAAGGCAATCATCGACGAAGCCCGCAGCGAGGCCGACGCCGCGCGCTGAGATCACCGCGATCGTCCTATCGCGTCGCGCCCGCGAGGATCTCAAACGGATCTGGACCTATATCGCGCTTGACGACGACCATGCTGCCGACAGGCTGCTGCTAGCGCTGGACGCCAAGATCGAGCGCTTACGGGACTTTCCCGGCATCAACACGGCGCGCGACGACATTCGGCCGGGTGCCCGCACGCTCGTCCACGGAAGCTACCTGATCCTCTATGAGCATGATGCCGACGCCGATCAGGTCGGGATCGTCGCGGTCGTCGAAGGAATGCGCGACCTCGACTGCCCGTTCTGAAGGCGACGTTGCGCGATGGACGGTACGGATCGCAGCGATATTCTCCCTTCACCCTCCATTGTGAGAGTCCGTCCGCAGACATATCGCACATCGCGAGGAGGTATTCTGGGCCATGACGCTCAACGAGCTGGGCACACGCATCTGCATCATGGGACCGTCGAACAGCGGCAAGTCGATCCTCGCGGAGGCAATCGGACGAACGCAGGGCTTGGAGGTGGTCCACCTCGATCGGCTCCACCATCTTCCGCACACCGACTGGGTTCCACGACCGCCGGACGAGTTCGCGGCGCTTCATGATACGGCGATCACCGGCGACCGCTGGGTGATCGAAGGCAATTACTCCCGGCTGCTTCCACAACGGCTGGAACGAGCGACCGGCTTCATCCTTCTCGACGTGCCGACGACGACCAGCCTGTATCGCTATGTTCGGCGCTGCTGGTTCGAGCGCGATCGTCGCGGCGCGCTGGAGGGCGGTCGCGATAGCGTGAAAAGGGACATGATCCGGCACATCATCGTCGCCACCAGAGCCAACCGCATCCGCTACCGGGACATGATCGACGGCGTCAGCCTGCCCAAGGTGCAGATCACGACGACCAAGGCGCTGGCAGCCTTCTATCACTCCAATGGCCTCAGGCGCTAAGCCGCACATCTATCTTCCCCAAACGAGACGGCGTTCGTCGCTTAGGGTCTCCTTACGCGCCGAACCGAGATGGCTTCTCAGCGCAGGTTTACGGTCATCCTCCAGCCGGACTCCGTGGACATCGCGACATGTCGACATGCCGACATGTCGCGATGTCGTGCCCGCAGCCGAGAGATAGCGGTCGCTGTCCCCGCAGGAGCGACCACACCGGGGCAGGGAGAGGAGGCGCCCCTTCAGCAACAGCGCGGCGGCGCGCCCTTGCCGACGCCATAACGCCGCTCGATCCGGTCGCGGTGGAAATCCCCGCGGTCCAGCACCGGCTCGCCGGGGTGGTGCGCAGCGCGATGCGCGAGGTACGCGTCGTAATCGGGGACGCCGACCATCAGCCGCGCAGTCTGTGCCGCCTTACGCCACCACGACATCGCCGACCTCCTGCCCGATCTCCTGCGCGGTCGGGCGGTCGCTGGCGAGCGCGCGGCGCGCCACCGCCACGCCGTAGACCACGATCGCGAGCACCAGCACGACGAAAAACGCGCACACCGCGGCGTCGACCCGGTCGTTGAAGACGATCCGCGCCATGTCGGCGAGGGTCTTGGCGGGGGCGAGCCGGCGGCCCTCCGCCAGCGCGGTCGCGAACGTGTCGGCGTGCGACAGGAAGCCGATCCGCGGGTCGGCGTGGAACAGCTTCTGCCACCCCGCGGTCAGCGTGCAGATCAGCAGCCAGAGCGTCGGCGCGATCGTCACCCAGGCATAACGCTGCCGCTTCATGCGGAACAGGATCACGGTCGCCAGCGTCAACGCGATCGCGGCGAGCATCTGGTTGGAGATGCCGAACAGCGGCCACAGCGTGTTGATCCCGCCGAGCGGATCGGTGACGCCCTGGTACAGGAACCAGCCCCATGCCCCGACTGCCAGCGCGGTGGCGAGCAGGTTCGGCCCGAGCTTCTCGGTCGCGCGCATCGCCGGGATCGCGCTGCCGAGCAGGTCCTGGATCATGAAGCGCGCCACGCGCGTCCCCGCGTCGACGGTGGTGAGGATGAACAGCGCCTCGAACAGGATCGCGAAATGATACCAGAAGGCCATCAGCGCCTGTCCGCCGATCACGCGGCTGAGGATATGCGCCATCCCCACCGCCAGCGTCGGCGCGCCGCCCGCGCGGCTGAGGATCGTGTTCTCGCCGACGTCGCGCGCAATCTGCGTCAGCGTCTCGGGCTGGACCTGGAAGCCCCATTGGCCGATCGCCTGTGCGGCGCTGGCGACGTCGGTGCCGATCAGCGCGGCGGGGGCGTTCATCGCGAAATAAACCGCCGGGTCGAGCACGCACGCCGCGATCAGCGCCATCACCGCGACGAAACTCTCGGTCAGCATCGCGCCGTAACCGATGAAGCGCAGGTCGCCCTCGGTCGCGATCATCTTCGGTGTGGTGCCGCTGGCGATCAGCGCGTGGAAACCGGACACCGCACCGCATGCGATCGTGATGAACAGGAACGGGAACAGCGCGCCCGCGAACGCCGGGCCGGTGCCGTCGACAAAGCGCGTCACCGCGGGCATCTGCAGCTCGGGCCGGACGATCAGGATGCCGAGCGCGAGGCCGGCGATCACCCCGATCTTGAGGAAGGTCGACAGATAGTCGCGCGGCGCGAGCAGCAGCCACACCGGCACCACCGAGGCGATGAAGCCATAGGCCATCAGCGCCAGCGCGAGCGTCGGCCCGTCGAGCGTGAAGACGGCTGCGAGGGCAGGGGAGGCGGCGACATGCTGCCCGCCGACGATCGCGGCCATCAGCAGCACGAAGCCGATCCCCGACATTTCGGCGATCCGGCCGGGGCGCAGGAAGCGGCCGTACAGCCCCATGAACAGCGCGATCGGGATCGTCGCGGCGACGGTGAACGTCCCCCACGGGCTATCGGCGAGCGCCTTGACGACGACCAAGGCAAGCACCGCGAGCAGGATGACCATGATCGCGAGCACGCCGACCAAGGCGATCGTGCCGGGCACGCGCCCCATCTCGGTGCGGATCATGTCGCCCAGCGAGCGCGCGTCGCGGCGGATGGAGCAGAACAGGATCAGGAAATCCTGCACCGCGCCGGCGAACACCACCCCGACCAGCAGCCAGAGCGTGCCGGGCAGGTAGCCCATCTGCGCGGCGAGCACCGGCCCGACCAAGGGACCGGCGCCGGCGATCGCGGCGAAATGGTGCCCGAACAGCACGTTGCGGTCGGTTGGCACGAAGTCGAGCCCGTCGGCGCGCCGCATTGCGGGCGTGGCGCGCGCGGGGTCGACCTGCGCGACGCGGGTGGCGATGAAGAGCGCGTAGAAGCGGTAGGCGACGAGATAGATGCACAGCGCCGCGGTGACGATCCACAGCGCGTTGACCGGCTCGCCGCGACGGAGCGCGACGACCCCGAGCGCGCCGACGCCGAGCAGGGTGACCGCGCCCCAGATCAGCCACTCGCGCGGGGTGTGCGGTGTGAGCCGTGGTTGCGCCGCCGCCATGTCGATCCTCTCGTCCTTATCGTTGACCGAGCATCGCATCCCGGCACGCGCTGCGCCAGTGCGGTTCGACAAGCGTCGATGTGTCGACAAGTCGGATCGACGACACCTAGGGCGCCGTTTCGCTGCGCTCCAGTTCGACGATCTCGAAGGCATGATCGCGCCAGCCGCGTTGGCGGGCGGCTTCGGCCAGGGGCGCGCGTTTGCGTTTTGCCTCGGCGAGCGAATTGGTGTGGCCCCAGAAGATCTCGGTCTTGCCGTTCTCCAGGGTGGCGACGATCCGCCAGTAATGCGTGAAGGGCTGGGCGGTCGGGCCGATCGTCTTGATATAGCCGTCGGGTAGCCGCGCGGTCAGATAATGGCGCCGTTTCGCCATGTTACGCGCCGACCGCTACGCGCGATCAATGCCCGTAGGTCTTGATGCCACGGCGGCGCAGCTTTTCCCGGCGCCGCTTGCGCATCACCACGATGCCGGTCGGCACCGCGGCGATCACCAGCACACCGATGATCGCATAAGCGACCAGTTCGCGGGAGAGCTCGATCATGATATTCCTGTGGCATGGAAGCGCGACGGTGTCACGCCATTAGGGATTGTCGGAAACATTCCAGAGGTCAAGCGGGCGGCCGCGAGATCCAGCGCGTTGCCAGCCACTTGGCACCGCTGCGGACCGGCAGTCCGGCATGGCGACTGGCAGGGTCGGGGCGGCCGTCGGCCAGCGTGTTGAAGAACAGCAACGCATCGCCGCCGCGCGGGGTCACCGTCACATCGGCGGCGGGGAAATGCGTCTCGCCGCCCGCGAAGCCGCCGTTGAGATAGATCAGCATCGTCGCGATCCGTTGATTGTCGGTGCCATGGATGGTGTCGAAATGCGGGCGATATTCCTGTCCGGGACGATAGCGGAGCACGGTCAGCGCCTCGCCCTGTGCGACGGTGGTGCCGCTGGACGCCGCGATCCGCGTATTGATCGCGCGCACCACGAGGTCCTCGTGGACCGGGCCGATCGCGGCAGCGTCGGAGGTGCGGATCGGGTGGGGGACCCAGCGCCCGGTCGCCGGATCGATGATCCGCGCCGGCTCGAGCATCGCGCCCGCGACACCGGCGACGTGCGCGCATTCGGCCGCGGTGAGGAAGCCGGGGAAGTGGACGATCCGCGGTGTCGTCGCGAGCGGCTCGCCGGGCGAGGGCGACGACGGCGCGCCATCGGCATCGAGTGCCATCGCGTCGACCAGCGCCAGGTGCGCCGCCGCGACGGTGTCGCCGCGTGCGGCAGTGCGCAGCAAGGCGAGCGCCGCCGGCCAATCGGGTGCGCCGCCGCTGCCGTTCGCGGTCAGCGCGACCTCCATGAGCGCGGCGTCGACATGCCCGATCTCGACCGCGCGGCGCAGCAGGGCCCGCGCGCGGGACAGGTCGCGCGCGACCGGCGCGCCGCGCAGATGCCAGACCGCCAGCAACATCGCCGCCTCGGCATCGCCGGCGGCCGCGCCCTCGGACAGCAATGTCACCGCGACGTCGATTTCTCCAGTCGCCGCCAGTTGTTCGGCCCGAGCGGTCCGCACGTCGGCCATCGCGGTGGTCTCCTCAAACGAAAAGGGGCCGGGCTAGGCCCGACCCCTTTCCTTAGCATGACCCGGCCGGATCAGAAGCGGGCGGTGATGCCCGCGTAGAAGAAGCGGCCGCGATTGTCGTAGATGCCCGAGCCGAGACCGATACCGGTCAGGCCGTAGGGCGGGTTGACGTCGCCGACGTTGTTGACACCACCATAGAAGTCGACCTTGTCGTTGACCTCGATGTTGAAGTTGATGTCGTTGTAGGTGACCGCCGGATACTTCTTGATCGGCGCGTAATCGGTGTTCTGCGCCGGCTGGCCGTTCACCGCATTATAGTCTTCCCAGGTGTTCAGGTACATGCTGTCGATCCAGCGCAGGGTGTGCCCGATGCGGACACGCCCGAACGTCAGGTTCGACAGGATGTTAAAGCGATCCGACGGCAGGCCGAGTTCGTCGGTCTGGACGTTCCTGAAGTTCGGCCGCGCCGGATCGGTGAAGCGGTCGAGCTGGATCATGTGGTTCCACACGCCGCGCAGGTTCGCGCGCACGAACCCGAAGTCGCGGCTGTAGACGACCTCCGTATCGATGCCGCGCGTACGCAGCTGCGCATAGTTCTGCGGCACGTCGCGATACGTTCCCTGAAGGATCTGGTACGGCACCTCGCCGGCCGGACCGCCATCGGCACCCGCGCGCTGGAACAGCGCGCAGAACTGGTTGTCGAGCGTCGGCGAGTCATAGCACGCGTCGAGCGCCTGCTGGACGGTCGGACCGGTGATGACGTCCTTCACCTTGATGTCGTAATAATCGACCGAGATCGACAGGCCAGGCAGGAAGGTCGGCTGGAACACGCCGCCCAAGGTCAGCGAGTTCGAGGTCTCCGCCTTCAGGTCCGGATTGCCGCCGCTCCGGATCTCGATCGACGAGGTATAGACGAAATCGTAGTTGGTCGGGATGCCCGCCGCGGCGCAATTGGCCGCGCGCGTCGCCGAGCCGGTGCCGATGTTGCGCAACGAGCACGGATCGTTCGGGGCCGGGCTGAAGTTCTGCCCGAGCGGTGCGCCGGTTTCGCCGAGATACGGCGCACGCACCGCGCGCGAATAACCGCCGCGCAGCAGCAGGTCCTGCACCGGACGCCATTCGAGGCGGCCGTCCCACGCATAAACGGTGCCCGCGCCGCCCTTATAGTCGGCGACACGGCCGGCGCCGCTCAGACGCAGTTCCTTGAACAGGAACACGTCCTTGAGGAGCGGGATCGACAGCTCGCCATACGCTTCCTTTACCTCGAACGCCGGGGCGCGGAAGCTGGGGATCGCGTTGTAGAAGTTGTAGCCGGCCTGCGTGAGCGGATCGAGGTCGTAGCTCAGCGTCTCACGGCGATATTCCGCACCGACCGAGAAGCCGACCGGGCCGCCCGGCAGCTCGAACAGCTGGCTCAGGTCACCCGCGACGAAGCCGTTGACGACGAACTGCGTCGCCTTGCCGCTCGCGGTGGTCGGCGAGACGAGGTAGTTGCGCGCTGCGTCGCTGGTCGAACCCTGACCGAACGGGTTGAGCGGAACGCAGGCGGCAACGTCCGCCGCCAGCCGCGCCGGATCGCCACCGACGTCGTCGCCGGCATAGGCGCCGTTGACCTGCGAACGGCAGACGATCTGCCCGGCCGCGTTCAGCGTCGTGTCCTGCGCGAGCAGGAAACGCTGCGTGTTGACGTTGCCGGTGATGACGCTGTTTTCCTTGTGCTGGCCGTAGTTGGCCGACACTTCGTAGTTCCAGTCGTCGTTGAAGTTGCCGCGCACACCCACGACCGCGCGGAACGTGTCGCGCTGCAACCGCTCGTCACGCGTGCCGAGATCGACCCAGTTGCGACGCGACGAGAAGCGGTAGGTGCCCGCCGCGACCTGTGCCAGCGCCGCGGCCTGGTTGGCGGCGGCCTGTTCGGCGGTGTTGTTCGCGGTCTTGAAGGCGGAGCCGGTGTTCGGGTTCACGCCCGAGTTGATCGCGGCGACCAGCTGCTGCGAGATCGTGCCGCGCGCGCCCGCCGACAGATACGGGTTGTCGAGGCGGATGCCCTCGCGGTTGACGTTGCTGGTGCCCGCGTTCGAGTACGAACGGTCGGTGAAGCCGGAGATCGTCGCGGCGTCGCCCAGCGTCGTGCCCTGCGAGAAGAACGGGCCGCTCTGCGAGCCGAACGCCTCGGTGCGGACGTACTTGGCCTCGATGAACGGCTCGAACGCCGGGGTGACCTCGAAGCGGCCGAGGATGTTGACGACGTAGCGGGTCGTGTCGGGCGACAGGACGAGCAGCTTGCCGTCACGCCCGGTCGCGCCGTTGCCGCCGACGAAATTGCCGTTCGGGCCGAGGCCGACGCGCTGGCCGGTCTGCGGCGTCAGGCTGCCATCGGGCTGGAACAGATAGGCGCAGGTGAACGCCGAGCCGACCGCATCGGCGCCGCACGCCGGCGTGCCGTTGCCGTAACGGAAGCCGAGCTGGCCACCGAGCCCGATCGTGGTGCTGCGGATGTCGCGGTAGAAGGTGCGGTCGAACACGCTGTCCGCCGGCGCGCTGGCCGGATCGGTGTCGACGACGACGAAGCCGTCGTTCTGGCGCAGGTTGCGGCGGCCCGCGGCGTAATAATCCTGCTGGTGCGCGAATTCGGCGTTGATCGCGATATTGCCGCGGCCGTCGGCGAAGTTCTTGCCGGCGAGCAGCGAGACGATCTGGTTGCCCGCGTCGCCCTTGTCGCTGATGCCGCCCTGCGCACGGATCTGCGCGCCTTCGTAGTCGCGCTTCAGCACGAAGTTGACGACGCCCGCGATCGCGTCCGACCCGTAGACCGACGACACGCCGCCGGTCAGGATGTCGACGCGCTCGATCAGGTCGGTCGGCATCGTGTTGATGTCGACGGCGTTGCCGTTGTTGATGATGTCGGCGGTGACGTGGCGGCGGCCGTTGACCAGCACCAGCGTACGCGCGCGATCGAGGTTGCGCAGCTCGAGGAAGTTGAGGCCGCGCGTACCCAGACCCGAGGTCGAGTTCTGCGAACCCAGCGACGGGCGCAGCTGCGGCAGCTGGTTGAGCGCGTCACCGATCGAGATACGCCCGGTCTGCAGGATTTCCTGCGGGGTGATCGTCGTGATCGGGATCGCCGAATCCTCGTTCGGACGGCGGATGCGCGAGCCGGTGACGACGACGTCTTCGCCGCCGACATCGACGCCCGCGGTTTCAGGCTGGGCGGCGAGCGCGCCGGTCTCGGTCTGCGCGCTGGCGACCGACGGGATGGCGGCAAAAGCGCCGATGATCGCCGTGGCGCAAAGGTAACGCGACAACTTCATGGAATTAACCCCTTTTTCATATGGGGTTCATGAAGACCACTGATCGGCGCAGTGACAAGCCGCGAGCGCGTGATTGCGCAACTGTAATAAATGTTTCTTTCGATACAGTCACATAAAAGTCACGCTTTATATATAGGTAGTCCCGGCCCTATTCGGCTTGGTTTGGCAGAAAGTTACATTCTACCGATCCCGCCTGTTAGATTTTGATTAATGGGCCGCCCTAGCGCAGGAAAATTGCGCCAGCCCCATTGCGTAACGCGATCAAGGCCTTACGCAACATCCTAACAGACCTTTGATATATTTCTCTTTTCGTTGCGGGAGCGTCATCACTGGGTGTGATGACGTCACGTCGATCCGGACTCGTCGATCGGCCCGGTATCCGCCCGATCTACCGCAGCTTCGCAATCGACAGCCCGTCTTCCTTCGCGCGGTCCTTGACCGATTCCTCGCTGCGAGTCAGCGCCTTGGCGATCGCCTTGAGCGCCATGCCCTTTTTGGCGAGCTGGTGGAGCTTCTGGATCTCGTCGGGGCGCCACGGCTGGCGGTGGCGTTCGAAGCGTTCGGCCATGACTTACCTCAATTGGCGGGGATCGAGCACGACGTGGCGGATCCGCATGCGGTTCCACGTATAGCTGATGTGGATGCGGCCGTCGCGCGACTGGATCACCGCCGGATAGGCGTAACCGTCCTTGATCGGCCGGGTTTCCAGCGTCGGCCCCGCGCGCCAGTGCACGCCGTCGTCGGACAGCGCGACGTTCAGCGGCCAGCGCGGGCCGTCGCCGGGGGTCGCGGGATCGTGCGCGGCATGGTTGTAGACGATCAGCTGCCGCCCGTCGGCGAGCGTCACCGCATCGGTGCCGGCATTGGGATTGGGCAGCGCGAGCGCGGCGAGCGGCGACCATGTCCGCCCGCCGTCGCGCGAGCGGCTGGTGGCGACCACGCCCTGCCGGGTGCGCGCGACCAGCGCGAGCGTGCCGTCGCGGAGCGTCAGCACGCTCGGCTGGATCGCCTCAAGACCGACCGGCGAGGCGATCTCAGGCCCGGCGGTCCATGTCCGCCCGCGGTCGGTGGAGCGTTCGATGCGCAGGAACCAGCGATTGTGCTCGGGCGTGCCGACCTCGCGGCTCGACGGCGACAGCCAGGTGCCGTCGGGGAGCACGACCGGCTTGTTCTTGATCGGGCCGAGCACGCCGTCGGGAAGCCGCACCGGCGCGCTCCAGTGGCGGCCGCCGTCGGTGGAGGTGACGACCATCCCCCACCAGTCGCGCGGGTTGGGGCCGACCTTGTAGAAGAGGTGAAGCGGCCGGCCGGTGGGCTGGAAGAGGACCGGGTTCCACGTCGGATACTTCGCGTCGCGCGCGACCGCGACCGGGCGCTCCCAGCCTTTGGCGCTACGGCGCGCGAACCAGATCGCGACATCGGGACGCCCTTCGCCCGATCCGCCGAACCACGCCGCGGCGATCGTGGCGTCGGGCAGCTCGACGATCGTCGAGGCGTGCGCCTGCGGATAGGGCGGGGCGGGGTCGATATATTCGGACGTGACGATGGCGCCGGGTGGCGCGACGGCGGTGAGCGCGAGCAGCAACGGCGCGGCGAGCAGCAGCCGGCGGGTGGGGGAGGGCAGGGGCATCGCGCGCGGGCTTAGCGTGGTGGGGTGAAGGACCCAAACGTCTTGCGGAAGGGGCGGGGGCGGATGCCCCGATCCGTCATTGCGAGCGCAGCGCGGCAATCCAGGGCCGATCAGGACGCCATGGATTGCCGCGCTACGTTCGCAATGACGAGCAATTATGCCGTCAGCCAGCACTCTGCCTCGCCCAGGTCGAGGAAGGTGCGGCAATTGGGGCCGACCAGATAGCGCTCGGTCTGCAACTTCGCGAGGTTGTTCGCGACCACCGCCGCGATCGGCCGCGACGTGACCTTGAGTGCGCGCGGCATCATCGCGGCGAGCGCGTCGACGACCTGCGGCGGCTGGATCGCCCCGGCGCTCAGATCCGCGAGCACCACGAACGGGCCGTGCCGCAATCGCGCCGCGGTGCCGCGCGCGAGCAGCTCGGCGATGAAGGCAGCGGTGACGCCAGGGGTCCAGAACCCGTGGGTCACGATCGTCAGCCGGTGCGCCGCGGGGTCGTGGTGGATGGTGTACAGGGGAAGGGCTTTCGCGAGTTTCCCGCGACTTACGGGGAAAGGTATCGCCGAAGCATTAAAGCTTGTCCTGCCCCGAGCTTCGTCGAACGGTGAGCACCTCACCCCAGCGTAAACATCCCCGCCAGCCCCTCGGCCTCCGCAGACGGTGCGACCCACAGGCGGAAGGCGCCGGGTTCGGTGGTCGGTTTCAGGTCGCGGCCGGTGAAGGCCAGATCGGCGCGGGTGAGGGTGAACTCGACCGTCCGGCGCTCGCCGGGAGCGAGCGTGGCGCGGGTGACCGCCTTCATCAGCCGCACCGGCTGCGTCACGCTGGCGACGACATCGTGGACGTAGAGCTGGACCACCTCGGTCGCCGTCACGCGCCCGTTGTTGGCGATGGTGGCGCGTATCGTCAGCGGCGCGGCGTCGGTAAGGGCGCGGGAGCTAAGCGAAAGGTCGGAATAACTTATCTTTCCGTAGGTCAGGCCGTGTCCGAAGGGGAAGGCGGCGCTGTTCGGAAGTTCGCGGAAGTGCGCCTTATAGGGCTCAAGCGCACCCGGCGGATTGGGACGGCCGGTGCTGCGATGCGCGTAATAATAAGGCACCTGCCCGCTGGCGCGCGGGAAGGACACCGGCAGCCGCGCCGAGGGCGATACCGCGCCGAACAGCACGTCGGCGATCGCCGGGCCGTCCTGCGAACCGAGGAACCATGTCACCAGGAGCGCCGGTGCCTTGGCCACCGCGCCGGCCAGCGCGAGCGCGCGGCCAGTGCGCAGCAGCACGACATAGGGCTTGCCGGTCGCGGCGATCGCCTCGGCGAGCGCCTGTTGCGCGGCGGGCACGACGATCTCGGTGCGCGACTGCGCCTCGCCCGACATGTTCTGCGTCTCGCCGATCGCGAGCACCACCACATCGGCGGCGCGCGCCGTGGCGACCGCGCGCGCCACGTCGCTGCCGTCGTCGACGGTCGCGCCCGGCGCGATCGCGCGCACCGCGGTTTCGAGGTCGACCGCCTCGCGGTCGGTGCCATAGACGTTCCACGGGCCGATCAGGTCGTGGCCGCCGCCCGCGAACGGGCCGATCAGCGCGATCTTCTTGCCCGAGCGGGGAGGGGAAGCAGATCGCCCTCGTTGCGGAGCATGACGATGCTGCGCGCGCCGGCCTCGCGCGCAAGCGCCAGCGTCTCGGGGGTGCGCAGCCGCGCCTTTTCGCGCGCGGGATCGATGCGGCGGAACGGATCGTCGAACAGCCCGAGCGCGACCTTGAGCGCGAGCACGCGGCGCACCGCCTCGTCGAGCCGCGCCATCGGCACCTCGCCCTTCTTGACGAGGTCGGGCAGGTGCTTGAGGTACAGCCCGCTCTGCATCGACATGTCGACCCCGGCGAGGAAGGCGAGCCGCGCGGCGTCGCGACCGTCCTCGGCAAAACCGTGCGCGATCAGCTCCTCGTCGCCGGTGTAATCGGAGACGACGAGCCCGCCGAAGCCCCATTCCTTGCGCAGGATCGTGTTGAGCAGCCACGGATTGGCGGTCGCGGGAATGCCGGACAGATCGTTGAACGACGCCATCACGGTCGGCGCGCCGGCCGCGAACGCCGCCTGGAAGGGCGGAAAGTAGATGTCGCGGAGTGTACGTTCCGACATGTCGACACTGTTATAGTCGAGCCCGGCCTCGCCCCCGCCATACGCGACGAAATGCTTGGCGCAGGCGGCCACCGCATCGGGGGACGCAATGCCGCTGCCCTGAAAGCCCTCGACGCGCGCCGCCGCGATCATCCGGCCGAGCAGCACGTCCTCGCCCGCGCCCTCGACCCCGCGCCCCCAGCGCGCATCGCGCGCGATGTCGACCATCGGCGCGAAGGTCCAGTCGATGCCGGAGGCGGACGCCTCGACCGCCGCAGCGCGCGCGGTGCGGCGCACGAGATCGGGGTCGAAGCTGGCCGCCTCGGCGAGCGGGACCGGGAAGACGGTGCGCAGGCCGTGGATGACGTCGGCGGCGAACAGCAACGGGATCTTCAGCCGCGAGCGACGCACCGCCTCGGTCTGCATCCGCCGCGCCATCTCGGCACCATTGCCGTTGAAGACGCCGGTCAGCTCGCCGCGGCGGACCATCTTCAATTGCGCGTCGAAGTTGGAGGCCGCGCCGGCCGGGTTGAGCGAGATCGCCGCACCACCCGCCCAGGCGGCGGCGAGCAGGTTGAGCTGCCCGGCCTTTTCAGCGAGCGTCATCCGCGGGATCAGCGCCTCGACCGACGCGGGGAGGGGGCGGGCGGCGACAGTCGCGAGCAACGCGCGCGCCGGGCTCGCCGACCATGCCAGCGCTGCGCCCGCGCCGGCCAGCCATGCACGCCGCGAGATGTGTCGATCCTGTCCGTTCATCCTGCTCCCTTTCCGCTTCGTCCGCGCGCCATCCACGCGGTCAGCGCGTGCTACCTACGCCGTCGCCCGGGACTTGATCCGGGGTGACAGGTGGGGGTGTTCCGCCACACAACCGGTGCCCCACCCCTTCGTCATTGTGAGCGTATCGAAGCAATCCAGGGCGTCCTGATCCGGCCCTGGATTGCCGCGCTGCGCTCGCAATGACGAGCGATTGATTATCATCCTGACCTCATGTAAGCGGTTTCTGTAAGCGGTTACAAGCCCGCGTTGCCGAGAGGATGCCTTGCCGGCCATGTCGCCTGCCCGACCTAATTCCAGTGCCGCCCCCGCACCGCGGATCACGCATGCGACGATCCATGACGTCGCGCGCGTGGCCGGGGTGTCGGTCGCATCGGTGTCGCGGGTGTTCAACGGGCGCGATCATGTCCGCGCGGCGATGCGGACGCGCGTCGAGGAGGCCGCGGCGCAGCTCGGTTACGTGCCGCACGCCGGGGCGCGCAGCCTGAGCATGGCGCGGACCGGCGCGATCGGGGTGGTGCTACCCGATCTGCACGGCGAGTTCTTCTCCGAATTGCTGCGCGGGATGGACCGCGAGGCGAGCACGCGCGGGCTGGGGCTGTTGCTGACGGTGCTCCACGACGGGCGCGGGCTCGACACGCTGGCGGCGTTGCGCGGGCAGGTCGACGGGCTGGTGGTGATGGCGCCGCAACTCGATCCGGCGGTCGTCGCGCAGCATATGCCGCGCGGCGTGGCGACGGTGTTCCTGGCGTGCGCGCCGCAGGACGGCAGCCCGAGCCTCAGGATCGACAATCGCGCCGGGGCGGCCGCGGCGGTCGCGCATCTGGCGGCGGCCGGCGCGCAGCGGATCGTCCATCTCTCCGGCCCGGCGGACAATCTCGACGCGCAGGAACGCCGCGCGGGCGCGGAGGAAGCCGCCGCGGCTGCGGGCGTGGCGCTGAGCGTCGTCGAGGGCGACTTTCGCGAGGGCAGCGGCGCGGTGGTCGGCGAGTGCGTCGCGGCGGGGACGCTGGAGGCCGACGCGATCTTCGCAGGCAATGACATGATGGCGATCGGCGCATTGATGGCGCTCAAGCGCCACGGCGTTTCGGTGCCCGAACAAGTGGCGGTCGCCGGGTTCGACGACATTCCGCTCGCGCGGCTCGTGTCGCCGGCACTGACCAGCGTCGCGATCGACATCGCCGCGATGGGCGCGCGCGCGGTCGCACAGCTTGCGGCACGGATCGCCGCGACGCGTGACGGGTTTTTGGAAGATGCATCCAGCGGAGCGGACGAGGCAATCGTCCCGCATCTGGTGGTGCGTGAAACGACAATAGAAACAAGCAGGCAGGGACAAGGGATATGAAGAGCAACGCTTTCCGGCTGGCGCTCGCCGGCGCGACGATGCTGGCAGGGCTGGGCACCGCGGTGACGTGGAGCGCGCCGGCCGCGGCGCAGGCAGGGCAGGCGGCGCTGCGCGGCGTGATCCGCTCGGCACCCGACAATCCGGTGCAGGACGTGACATTGGTCGAGGTCGACACCGGCTTCCGCCGCACCGTCGTGCCCGGTGCGGACGGCAGCTATAACTTCCCGTCGCTGCGCGCGGGCGCGTACCGGCTGGAGATCCGCCTCCAGAAGGGCACGCGCAATTCCGACCAGTTCACGCTGCGCGTCGGCCAGAACGCCGGGCTCGACCTCGACCTGACCACCGCAGCCGCCCCGGCGCAACCGGCACCCGCCGACAACACCGCCGGCGAGACCGCGCCGCCTCCTGCAGAAGCGCAGGAAGGCGATATCATCGTCACCGGCAGCCGCATCCGCTCGCTGTCCGGCGGGCAGGTGGGCGTCAACATCACCCCGCGGCTGATCGAGCAGCTTCCGCAGAACAGCCGCAACTTCCTCGCCTTCGCCGATCTCGCGCCGGGCGTGCGCTTCCTCGAGGGCTCCGACGGCAGCTCGCGCATCCAGGGCGGTGCGCAGGGGTCGAACTCGGTCAACGTGTTCATCGACGGCGTCAGCCAGAAGGATTACGTGCTGCGCGGCGGCCTGACCGGGCAGGACAGCTCGCCGGGCAATCCGTTCCCGCAGCTCGCGATCGGCGAGTATCAGGTGCTGTCGTCGAACTACAAGGCGGAGCTGGATCAGGTCAGCTCGGTCGCGATCATCGCGGGCACCAAATCGGGCACCAACGAATTCCACGGCGAAGGCTTCTTCGACTTCACCAACCAGAGCCTGCGCGAACGCCGCCCGACCGAGATCTTCCCGAACAAGATCGCCAAGATCGCCTCGGAGGACAAGCAGTTCGGCGCCGCGCTGGGCGGGCCGATCGTCAAGGACGTCGCGCACTTCTTCGTCAGCTACGAAGGCAAGCGCCGGCAGGTGCCGATCGACATCCTGCCCACCAACGGCGTGGCGGTGTCGAGCCTGCCCGCGAAGTACCAGGACATCTTCGGCTCGGCGAATTCGACGTTCAGCCAGGACCTGTATTTCGGCAAGATCGACTTCGAGCCGACCGACAAGGACCTGATCGAGCTGACGGGCAAATATCGCAACGAGACCGGCGTGCAGATCGGCAACGGCAATGCCGCCTTCTCGACGCGCACGCTGAGCAAGGTCGACGAGAAGCGCGGGATGCTGCGCTGGCAGCATAGCGAGGAAAAGTGGATCAACGACATCCGCCTTTCCTATGAAGACGTCGCCTGGTCGCCGCAGCCGGCCGAGAACGGCATCGGCCAGCAGTTCCGCACCACGACGCGCAACGGCACCAGCACCTCGACCTTCGACCTGTTCCGCACCGGCGCCGGGCTCGGCTTCCAGGACAAGGGGCAGAAGGGCTGGACGATCCAGGACGATTTCACCTGGACCGGCGTCGAGAACCATACGTTCAAGGTCGGCGCGAAGGCGAAGTGGGTGACGCTCAACTCGCTCGAGCAGAATCTGATCAACCCGCTGTACCTGTATGACTCGACGCTGCCGGTCGCGAGCGGGTTCAACGACGAGACGCCGTACAGCCTGCAATTCGGCGCGATCGGCCCGCTCGGCGATCCGCGCATCCGGTCGAAGAACTTCCAGCTCGGCCTGTATGCGCAGGACGATTGGGACGTGACCGACCGGCTGACGCTGAACCTCGGGCTGCGCTGGGATTACGAGCGGACCCCGGCGTTCCTCAATTACGTGACGCCGGCCGAGAACGTGACCGCGGTGTCGCCGGCCAATTACCCGAACCTGGTCAACGCCGACTATAACATCAACGATTACATCACCAACGGCAGCCAGCGGAAGGCGTTCAAGGGCGCGTGGCAGCCGCGCGTCGGCTTCACCTATCGCCTCGACGAGCAGGGCCGGTTCACGGTGTTCGGCGGCTATGGCCGCTCCTACGACCGCAACCAGTTCGACTTCCTCCAGCAGGAGCTGTCGAACGGCCGCTTCCAGCGTCGCGAGTTCCTGTTCCAGAACGCCGATACGGTGAACCCGTGCACTCCGGGGCCGAATTGCATCCCCTGGGACCCGGTCTATCTGACCGAGGCTGGCCGCCAGCAGTTGATCGCGGGCGGCAGCCCGGGCGGGCGCGAGTTCCGCTTCATCAACAACGACCTGAAGGTGCCGTATTCGGACCAGTTCAGCCTGGGGCTGCGCGGACGGTTCAATCCGGTCGAGGTCGAGGTCGGCTATACGCGGATCGTCAGCAAGGACGGGTTCGTCTATCTGCTCGGCACGCGCCGCACCGACGGCTCGTTCTTCGCACCGTCGCCGACCGACGGCACGCCGCAGAGCCCGAACACCGGCTTCGCGCCCGCGGGTTACGGCGCGATCATCCTGGGCGACAACGGGCTCGAGACGAAGGCGGACTCGGCCTATGCCAAGCTGACCAAGGCCTATTCGGCGGCCTCGCCGTGGAGCATCGACGCCACCTACACCTTCACCGCGGCGGTCGATAACCGGCCGAACAACGACCAGTCGTCGTACTTCCTGCTCGATTTCCCCAAGGCCTCGGATTACCCGATGCTGCGTTCGGGCGTGGTGCCGCGGCACCGCTTCGTGGTGGCGGGCAGCACCGATACGCCGCTGGGCGTGACGCTGTCGGCGAAGTTCCAGATCGAGAGCCCGACCTTCCAGCGCGCGTTGCTCAACACCTCGACACCGTATCAGCGAACGCTGGTCGGCTCGGAAGTGTTCGGGCTGGGCGATCGCTGGGGCCGGCGTCAGCTCGACCTGGCGTTCACCAAGTACGTGCCGCTGGGCTTCATCAGCGACGAGACGCGGATCCGCATCCGCGTCGACATCATCAACGCGATGAACGACCGCAATTACGTCGACTATAACAACGACCCCGGCGACACGACGCGCACCCCCGGTTCGCCGAGCGTCTATCGCGAAGTGTCGACCTACAGCATCGGCGGCAACCCGCCGCGGACGGTGAAGCTGTCGGCGGGGTTCAACTTCTGATGCCTCCTCACCGTCACTCCGGCTCAAGGCCGGGGTGACGGCAAGGGGCCAGGAATGACGATCACAGGGGCAAGGATGACGGAAAGGACCGCATGACGTTCGACCGACGCGACATCCTGCGCGCGACCGCGCTCGGCGGGGCGGGGTGGCTGGCGGGGTGCACCGCCGGGCCGCTCGCCCCCAAGCAGGCGCCGCGGCTGGCGTTCCCCGGCGTGCTGCCCGAGATCGGCACCACGCCCGCCAGCGCCAGCGACCCGCTGATGGACGACATCCAGCGCCGCACCGTCAGCTATTTCTGGAACACCACCGATCAGGTGACCGGGCTCGCCCCCGATCGCTGGCCGACGCCGAGCTTTGCCTCGATCGCCGCGGTGGGCTTCGCGCTCACCACCTATCCGATCGCGGCGACGCGCGGCTGGATCACGCGCGCCGCGGCCGCGCAGCGCACGCTCGCCACGCTGCGCTTCTTCGCCAATGCGCCGCAGGGGCCGGGCAAGGACGGGGTCAGCGGCTACAAGGGCTTCTTCTACCACTTCCTCGGCGTCACCAAGGGGCATCGCTTCGCCCGGACCGAGCTGTCGACGATCGACACCGCGCTGCTGCTCGGCGGGGTGTTGTTCGCGCAGACGTGGTTCGATGACGAGGCCGATCCTGCCGAACGCGAGATCCGCGCGCTCGCCGACCAGCTCTATCGCGCGGTCGAATGGGACTGGATCACCCCGCGCAAGCCGTTCGTCTCGATGGGCTGGCATCCCGAGAGCGGGTTCATCGGCTCCGACTGGAACATCTATAACGAGAGCCTGATCCTGTACGTGCTCGCGCTCGGATCGCCGACCCACGCGCTGCCGCCGACCACCTGGGATGCGTGGACCGCCAAGTTCGACCCGTCGTGGGACGAGAATTACGCCAATCCCTTCACCGCCTTCCCGCCACTGTTCGGGCATCAGTACAGCCAGGTGTGGATCGACTTCCGCGGCGTCATGGACACCTATTCGAAGCGGCGCGGGTTCGATTATTTCGAGAACAGCCGCCGCGCCACCTATGCGCAGCGCCGCTATGCGATGCGCAACCCGGCCGGCTGGCGCGGCTATGGCGAGAACGTCTGGGGGCTGACCGCGTGCGACGGGCCGGGCGACTTCGTCCGCGAGATCGACGGGCGCAACCGCGAATTCTTCTCGTATTCGGCGCGCGGCCCCGGCGACCGCGACGACGGGACGATCGCGCCGACCGCCGCGCTCGGCTCGGTGGCGTTCGCGCCCGAGATCGTGCTGCCCGCGGCACGCGCGATGTATTCGACCTACGGCACCGCGATCTACGACCGCTACGGCTTTCGCGACAGCTTCAACCCGACGCTGACGCTGACCGACGTCAAGCTCCAGCACGGCAAGGTCGTGCCCTATATCGGCTGGGTCGCGGACGATTTCCTCGGCATCGACCAGGGGCCGATCGCGTGCATGATCGAGAATTGGCGCAGCGGCCTTATCTGGAAGACGATGCAGAAGAACCCGTACATTCGCGCTGGGCTGGAGCGCGCCGGGTTCGCAGGCGGGTGGCTTTCACCGACATAAGTGAAAGACTTCCTATAGTTAACCGTTAGAGGCTCGCGGATGACGCCGCGCATGTCCTTCGACGTAGAGCCCCATCGCGATCTGGTGCGGATCACGCTGGCCGGGTTCTTCACCCCCGACGATGTCGAGCGCTTCGTCGCCGCGCGCGACGCCGCGCACCGCCAGTTGCGCTGCGGCCCCAATGCGCATGTAACGCTGGTCGACATGCGCGCGATGCAGATCCAGTCGCAGGAGACGGTCACCGCCTTCCAGCAGGTGCTCGCCGACCCGCGGCACACGTCACGCCGGCTGGCGTTCGTCGTCGCGCGCTCGCTGGCGCGGCTGCAGATCAAGCGCGCGGCATCGGAGCGCGAGGCGGCGTATTTCACTGCGGTGGACGAAGCCGAGGCGTGGGTAACGGGGAAATAGGGCGGCAGTTTACATAAGATTGCTTATCGGGGATGAATTTGCTCGAGGATTGTAAGCGCCAAGTACAAATGACACCATCCCGCCAGATAGAAATGGCACTCTTTGTACCATCGGCGGGCTGACGGTGCCATGGCCGTTCTCGGCAACGAGGACGCGCATTGTATGACGGTGCTGGCGATGAGTTCTGCTGAGATCACCCGCTTCGACACGCTGATGCGGCTTGATCGCGGCGAGATCCGGATCGCGGACGCGATGGAGCTGCTCGGCCTGGCAAGGCGGCAGGTGTACCGGCTGCTCGATCGCCTCAGACAGGATGGTGCTGCGGGGCTCGTCTCGCGCAAACGCGGGCGGCCGAGCAACAGGCGGCTCAGCGATGCCTTCCGTGCCGAGGTCGTTGCGCTTGTGCGTGAGAACTACGCTGACTTTGGACCAACGCTGGCGCGCGAGTACCTCGCCGAGCGGCACGGCCTCGGGCTCGCGCGGGAGACGTTGCGGCAGATCATGATCGAGGCGGGACTGTGGAAGGCCAAGGTCGCGAAGCGCTCCCAGCTCCACCAGCCAGGCTATCGGCGCGACTGCCGCGGTGAGCTTGTTCAGGTCGACGGCTCGAAGCACTGGTGGTTTGAGGACCGCGGGCCCCAGTGCACGCTTCTGGTGTTCATTGACGATGCGACCAGCGAGCTCATGCACCTCGAGATGGTTGAGAGCGAGAGCACCTTCTCCTACATGCGTGCCACGCGGACGTACCTGGAGCGACATGGCAAGCCCGTTGCCCTCTACACGGACAAGCACAGCGCCTTCCGCAACAACACGGCCTCGGCGAACGGCGACGGCATGACCCACCTCGGGCGCGCGCTGGATCGCCTCAACATCGAGCTCATCTGCGCGAACTCGCCGCAGGCGAAGGGGCGCGTCGAGCGGGCCAACGCCACGCTGCAGGACCGGCTGGTCAAAGCCATGCGGCTTCACCGCATCTGCACCATCGAACAAGCCAACGCCTTCCTCCCCTCCTACATGGCGCAGCACAATCGTCGGTTCGCCAAGGCGCCGTTCGACCCGCGCGATCTGCACCGACCGCTGTCCGTTCACGAGGATCTCCAGGCGGAGATGGTGTGGCGCGAGCAGCGCACCGTCACCGGTGCCCTCACCCTGCACTACAATAAAGCCATGTTCATACTGGAGCCCTCGCCTGTGGCGCAGGCGCTTGCGCGCAAGAAGGTGGACGTGTGCGAGTACCCAGACGGTCGGCTCGAGATCCAGCACAAGGGCACGGCCCTGCCCTATCGCATGTTCGACAAGATGCGCAGGGTGAACCAGGCGCCCGTGGTCGACAACAAGCACCTCGACGCGGCCTTGGCGCTGGCACATGCCATCCAGCAGGCTCAGCCGCACCACGGCAAGCGCAACAACAACGAGCCGGCGCGCACTGCCCAGCCCGCCGGCGTCTTCAAGGCGACCTTGCCTGCTCCCTCCGGGCCAAAGCTGGATCGCCGCACGCTGGGCAACAGCCGCCTCAAGAGCGGGCCTCGCCTGTCCAATGAGGAGTTGGTTGCACGCGGCCTGGGCGAGTACGCCCGGTAACGTCCGCTAGTGCGCCAGATGCGAATTGCCGGGGCGTCTGAAGTTGGTGGATTCCTGCCCGACCGCTTTTGGGCGGAAAAATGCGATAGCTGCCATTGAGGCTAGCCTTTCGAAACGGCGGCTAGCGACCCAAAGGCGGTCGTAGCCGAGGCAAGTTGCCGGTCTTGGAAGCTGACATTCTGGACCGGGGTTCTGACACACGCAAACCCGCGAAAAACCGTGGTCGCGTCTGCAGCGTCAAAACCGACCGGTTCTGACACCTTCGGCTGTTATTTGTTGCACGCCATCACCTTCAACCAAGCCGTCCCGATACGCACTGTGAAGGCTCTCGATCTTTGAGCGAAATTCTGTCGCAGACTAGCTCCTGAGGCGCAGCGCATCGACCAGCAAACGGAACGCCAAGGAGTTTTGTCGTCGGCTCGGATAATACAGGTGATAGCCCGAGAACGGCGGACACCAGTCAGCCAGCACGCGCACCAGCCTGCCGGAGGCGAGATCATCCTGAACCTGGTCAACGGGAATGGACGCCAGACCGTGACCGGCAAGGGCGGCCTTGCGGATCAGGCCTGAGGTATTGAACGTGAACTGGCCATCGACACGCACGTTGATCTGTCGTCCGTCCTTCTCGAACTCCCACGCGTAAAGGGCTCCTGCGGAAACCAGGCGCAGGTTGATGCAGTTGTGACCTACAAGGTCCTGAGGGCTTTCGGGCAGGCCGCGTGCTTCGAGATAGGCGGGCGTTCCGACGACGGCCATCTCAAGATCAGGCCCGATGCGGACGGCAATCATATCCTTCTCGATCGCTTCGCCGATCCGCACGCCAGCATCGTACCGCTCGGTTACGATATTCGACAGGCCGACGTCGATCACGATCTCCAGTGTGATGTCGGGATATGAGTTGGCGATCGTCTCCATGGCGGGCCACAAAAGGGTTTCCGCTGCATGCTCGGTGGACGTTATGCGGAAATGGCCGGCCGGCTTATCGCGCAGCTCGCCCAGCTCCGCCAATCCCGCCTCGATTCCGTCCAAATGGTTTCCCACCGTGGCAAGCAGCCGATCGCCGGCTTCTGTCGGCACCACGCTCCTTGTGGTGCGCGTCAGCAGGCGAACGCCGATGCGCTCTTCAAGCGCCCGGAGAGTATGGCTTAGTGCGGATTGTGAAACGCCGAGTTGAGCCGCCGCCCGCGTGAAGCTGCGCTCCCGTGCGACCGCAACGAACGCGACCAGATCGTTGAGGTTCTCACGCGCCATAAACGGGCCGCGTATCGGGAGGCCTGATGTGCGATAACGCGAGTTTCATGAGCAATGCTCATATCCTCTTGCATGCTTTCATGTCTAATCCTGATAGGTCCGAAAGGCTATTTCACATCCATCGAACAGCATGGATGAGCCCGTCACGGGCCGGAAAGCGATCATGATGAAAACCCGCATTCTTGGAAGCAACGGACCCGAAGTCTCGGCGATCGGTCTGGGTTGTATGGGCCTGACCTTCGGCTACGGCCCGGCGACCGATACGTCGGACGCAGTAGCGTTGATCCGCGCCGCCTATGACCGCGGCATCACCTTCTTCGACAGCGCGGAGGCCTATGGCGCCGCCAACGAGGAGATGGTGGGCGAAGCGGTGCAGCCGTTCCGCGACAAGGTGGTGATCGCGACGAAGTTCGGCTTCAAGGACGGAAGCTCGGCCGCCGGCCTCGACAGCAGCCCGGCCCGCATTCGCCTTGTCGCCGAGCAGTCGCTAAAGCGCCTCAAGACGGACGTGATCGACCTGTTCTATCAGCACCGCGTCGATCCGAACGTGCCGATGGAGGATGTCGCCGGTACGGTGAAGGACCTCATCGCCGAGGGTAAGGTCCGGCACTTCGGCTTGTCCGAAGCCGGCATCGCCAACATCCGGCGCGCCCATGCGGTGCAGCCGGTCGCGGCGCTGCAAAGCGAGTATTCGATGTTCAGCCGTGAGCTGGAGGATGAGTTCTTCCCGGTTCTCGACGAGCTTGGCATCGGCCTCGTGCCTTTCAGCCCGCTCGGCAAGGGCTTCCTGACCGGCAAGATCGACACCGCTACCAAGTTCGCAGAGGGCGACATCCGCAATAATTTGCCACGCTTCCAGGACGAAGCGCGGGAGGCCAACGCCAACCTGGTCAAGCGCATCGGCGAGATCGCCGAGGCGAAGGCCGCGACGCCGGCACAGGTCGCGCTCGGCTGGCTCCTTGCGCAGAAGCCCTGGATCGTGCCGATCCCGGGCACCACGAAGAAGCACCGCATGGAAGAGAACGCGGGCGGTGCGGACGTTGATCTGACCGCGGACGATCTGAAGTCCCTGGGCGATCTGCTGGCGCAGGTCCCGGTGACAGGCGACCGCTACACGCCCGCCATGCAGGCGACGATCGACCGCTAAGCGCATCCGGGCGGCGCGCCTCGCGCCGCCCGCTTCCCACACGTCTCACAAGGACATTGCATCATGAACACCCCCGTATTGGAGGGCCGGATCGCGCTCGTCACCGGCGGATCGAAGGGCATCGGCTTCGGCTCGGCGCAGCGACTGATTGAGGAAGGCGCGTTCGTTTACATCACAGGCCGCGGCAAGGAAGCGCTCGATACCGCCGTGGCCCGCCTCGGCAGTTCGGCGATCGGGATCGAAGCCGATGCTTCGAGCAAGACCGACATGACCGCTGTCGCTGAACAAAATTAGGCAACGCCACGGCAAGCTCGACATTCTTTTCGCCAATGCGGGCCTCGGCCATGCAACGCCGTTCCCCGACCTCACCGAGGCGCAGATCGACAAGGAGATCGGCGTCAACTTCAAGGGCGTGATCCTGACCGTCCAGTCGATGCTCGGCGTGCTGAGCCACGGCGCGTCGGTGATCCTCAATGCCTCGATCACCGCCGACATGGGCCTGCCCGGCTTCGGGGTTTACGCCGCCACCAAGGCCGCGGTCCGCTCGCTGGCGCGGAGCTGGACGACCGACCTCAAGGACCGCGACATCCGGGTCAACACGATCAGCCCCGGCGTCGTCCCGACCGAAGGATATAGCGACGAGCAGGGCATGAGCCCGGCGGACGTCGATGCGTATGTCGAGCGCGTGTCGAAGGAGATCCCGGCAGGCCGGGTCGGCACCTCTCGCGAAATGGGTGACGCCCTGGTCTTCCTGGCATCCGATGCCAGCAAGTACGTGCGCGGCATCGATCTCGTCGTCGATGGCGGCATGACCCGCGTCTACGCGGGCAAGGCCTGATGTCTGAATCAGCAACGAAAAGTCGATCGATGACGACGAGCAAACAGGACGAAATTCACATCGTCTGCACCGTACATGCCCAGCCTGAGCATCGGGACCGCGTCGGCGAACTGCTCCTGGAGCTTGTCGCGCCGGCGCGAGGGGAAGCCGGTTGCCTCTACTATGATCTCTATCAGGAGCGGGACCGTCCCGACACGTTCGTACTTCTCGACGGTTGGGCATCGGAGGCTGCGCTGGCCTCGCATGCCGTCCATCCGAACGTTACGCGCGTCGTGGATCAGCTTTCGCCGCTGCTCTCATCACCACTGGAGCATCTGCATAGTCGCAGGATGTCCGACCCTGCCTGACCACGCGCACCTTCCCGCAAATGAAGGTTCAACGGGACGCGAGAGTGGGATGGCTGAGCAAAGCGACTGTCCTCATTGCGTGCCCCGACAGCTCTCCCACTCTGCTCGAAGCGCCTGGACCAGCTCGGCCGCCGGCATCGCCCGCGCTAACGGTGCGCTTTGCCCGGCCCATTGAGCACCGAAACCATGCTCTCCTTTGGCCTTGGCGACCGCGTGCAGTGCTTTACCGGCGTCATACGCAATAGGGTAATCAGGGGGCCGGAGATCGCCAACCGTAGCCGTAAGTCCGGTGAACCGGTTGGCGAGCGCCCGAGCGGATCGGCCCGAAATGAGCGACGTCAGGGTCGTGTGGTAAGCGCCTGGCCCCGTGAGCGCGGCACGATAGGCGTCATCGGCAGCGCTCTCGGGGCACGCAATGAAGGCGGTGCCGAGCTGCGCCGCAACTGCGCCCAGATTGAGCGCCGAGGCGATCCCGGCACCGTCCATGATGCCCCCCGCCGCTATCACCGGAAGTCTGGTCTTGAGCACCAGAAGCCGCGTCAGTGCGACAGTACCGAGCGCGTCGTCTGGCGCGGCGGGATCGAACACACCACGATGGCCGCCAGCTTCGATCCCCTGTGCGACAATCGCGTCAATGCCAGCCGCCTCGATCGCACGGGCTTCGTGCAGGCTGGTGGCCGTGGCCATGATCACGACGCCCCGCTCGCGCAGCGCCGTGATGACCTCAATTGAGGGCAAGCCAAAATGAAAGCTGATAACGGGCGGCGCTAGTTCCAACAGCATCGTCAGCATGTCGGCATCGTCGGCGAAGCTTTTGTAGATCGTTCGAAGTGCCACGGGGGCTTGGCATCAAACTCCGCGAAAACCGGCGCGAGCCAGTCGAGCCAAGCGGCTTCCCCGACAGGATCCGCATTGGCGGTGCCATGAACGAACAGGTTGACGTTGAACGCTCGACCGGTCCGCGCGCGCGTCTCCTCGATCATGCCGCGTGCGCCGATAGCATCGGTTGCGCCAACGCCGATCGACCCTAAGCCGCCTTCGTTGGATACCGCGGCCGCAAGGGCCGGTGTGGATACCCCTGCCATCGGGGCCTGAACGAGGGGGACAGACAAGCCTAGTCGATCGATCACAGAAGTCGGCATCTGACACCTCAACGCGAGCTTGGCTGCCCATCGAGAAGACTACCAATCTACCGGGCATCGCTAAAGCTTCATAAGGTGTCACAACCGAACGGTTGTGCCACCACATACCGGCGGCTTTCGACCGTCCCAATCCTGAAAGCTGACTAGCGGGAAAGTCCCCAATGTCGGCCACTACGGGTCACATGAACGAACGACCGGTTTTGGGAAGGCGTCGGTGCCAGCTAAATGACAAGGATTGGGCGGCAGCCGACTGGCCGCTTTTCCGGAGATATGACCGGCTACCGACGTCAGACCCGTTGCTCCGTTGGCCATGGTGGTCACGGAGAACGGCAATGGGTACGTCAGAGTTCGATCCAAATGCAGGTGAACGCCGCCCCTGGAATGTTGGGCGGAAGGTTGGTGCCAAGCGCGCCCTCAAACCACGGCAGGTTTGGGCCATTCGCTTCTTCCTCGACCAGCACCGCCGACTGCGTGATCGGGCGCTTTTTGATCTCGCCATCGACAGCAAGCTGCGCGGTTGCGACGTCCTGAAGATGAGGATTGGTGACATCGTTCTTGGCGGCCATGTGCGCAGCCGGGCGATCGTCGTTCAGGCGAAAACCGGGAGGGCCGTTCAGTTCGAGCTGATGGCGGACGCGCGAGCAAGCCTGCTGGCTTGGTTAGAGAGGCGCGGTGGCTCTCTCGCCGATTATGTCTTTCCGAGCCGAACGGATCATGCTCGCCCGCTCAGCACGCGACAGTACGCCAGGCTGGTCGCCGAATGGGTGGACGGTGTCGGTTTACGCCCCGAAGAATACGGAACGCACTCCCTTCGACGTACCAAGGCATCCATCATCTATAAGGCCTCAGGTAATCTGCGCGCTGTGCAGATCTTGCTCGGCCATGCGAAAATCGAAAATACCGTCCGCTACCTGGGCGTGGACGTGGAAGATGCGCTGAGCTTGGCGGAAGGCGTCGAGGTCTGACCGACACCGGCTTCTCGCATGAGCGGGAAGCCGGACCTGGCAAACGGCAAAAGCGACCGGTCGGCTGCCGCCCAGCTTCGGACATTCATTGCAACCAGGAAGGAAGGTCGAATGCCTCTCCAAGCGCGCCTTTCAGCGTCGGTCTGGGTATTGCCTGAGCAACCTTAGAGCCACATTATGAAGACTGAAGCACGATAGGGTAGGCACATGGCAACGTTGGGTCTCGATCACTACAACCTACGCGTCACAAGCGATCGCCTGGATGCGCTTGTAGACTTTTACGTCTGTATTGTCGGGCTCAAAGTAGGTCATCGGCCGGCCGTTGATATCGATGGAAGGTGGCTGTATGCTAATGGCCGGGACGTCCTTCACATCGCGGTTGACGATAGCGTTGAAAATTCCATCGTGGCTGGTCGACAATCAATCAATCACGTCGCTTTCCTGTGCGACAATCTACCGGCGGTTCGCGACACGCTAGGTCAGCGATCTATTCCGTTTGAAACAGTCGAGGACGAAGCAGTAGGTGCGGTGCAGTTATTCTTGAGCGACCCGGATGGGCGCGGAATAGAGCTCATATTTAAAAGGTAAAGCGTAAGCGATCTCCGTTTTCGATATCAAGGTCGGTCTAAACCGCTTCTTGAAAGCGGTCCTTCCGCTCTCGCTCAGCTCCGAACATTCATTGCAACCAACCGGGAAGGTCGAATGCCTCTCCAGCCGCGTCTTTCGGCGGCGGTCCGATGCTTGTCACGAATCCATCTTGCCAGCCGGTTAACCCGAGCTTTGTGGGAATGACATCAAAGCCGTCCGGATAATCGGAAAAGCCAGGCTTTTCTTTGAGGGCCTTAACCGCCGCCAAGGCGTCCCGCTCGGATGCATAGATGCCGATATGAAGCTCCGTATCCTCGCGATGATCATATTCGCGGGTGAACCAAAGATCGAAAACGGTGTCCATCGCGAAGGGATATCGGTGCACTCGCGGCGCAGCAAGCGAATGACCGCTCTCCACCAGAACCAGGCATTTGAAGCGGAGCAACGTTCCGCCTCAGTCAGCTTTCACACTCGGGCGTGAGGTCGAACGAAGCTGATCGTACCCTCCAGAGAATGTTCGCGCGCGCCTTCAGCCTACGCTGCACGGACGAGGCAGGAGCAATGGACGAGGATTGGGTGACGCCGTAAGCCAGCGCGTCCCTTCCGCCGCCAGCCACGCTTTCGGAGAACAGCGAATGTCACGATCCTACACGCTGGTCATCGACTGCCCGGACCGTCCCGGCATCGTTTACAGCGTCAGCAGGATCATCTTCGAGAATGACGGCAACATCCTTGAATCCCGCCAGTTCGAGGATCGTGAGACAGGCCGCTTCTTCCTCCGAGTCGTCTTCGAAAGCGGGCGCGAACAAACCGTACTGGCGGCTGCGGTTGCAACCCTCGGCGAAGGATTTGATATGGAGTGGAAGCTGGTACCGACAAACCAGCCCGTCAAAGTCCTGATCCTGGTGTCGAAGTTCGATCACTGCCTGGCGCACCTGCTCTACAAGGTGCGGATCGGGGAGATTCCAATTGAGATCGTCGGGATCGCATCGAACCATCCGGCCACGGCGCTGACCGCAACCGATCTTCGGGACATTCCCTTCCACCATCTGCCGGTTACGCGCGACACCAAGGCGCAGCAGGAAGCCGGCATCAAGGTGTTGGTGCAAGACAGCGGCGCCGAGTTGGTCGTGCTCGCACGCTACATGCAGATCCTGTCGGATAATCTGGCCGCCCATCTGTCGGGCCGCTGCATCAACATTCATCACAGCTTCCTGCCCAGCTTCAAGGGCGCGAAACCCTATCATCAAGCTCACGCCCACGGCGTGAAGATGATTGGCGCGACCGCTCATTACGTCACCGCCGATCTGGATGAGGGGCCGATCATCCACCAAGGCGTCGAAAGCGTGACCCATGAGGATTCACCCGACGATCTCGTTCGCAAGGGTCGCGAGATTGAAAATCAAGTACTGGGGCAGGCCGTCGCTTGGCATGTGGCGCGCAGGGTTATCCGTAACGGCAAGAAGACGATCGTCTTTAAAGGCTGAAACATCCTCGGCTTGTGGTGAGAGTGGTAAGTTGCGCATTTTCCGATTGGGAAGCTCGAGTGCAAGAACCGATAGGACAGCGTCTCAGCGGGGGCAGCGCTGAGCTGTTTGGGGGCTCCACGCTGCCCCCGCTGCCACAAGGCGCGTCGCACTTCGGCTTGAAACCGCAGAGCGATGTAAAGGGCGGCCGTTCGCGTCGGCGATGGCATGGAGCTTGATGTTCATGCCGCCTTTGATGCGCCCGATTAGGCGGCCGAGATCCTTTCTAACCCGCAGGCTCGATGCCGTGCGGTGCGCCTTCAGGTAGGTCGCGTCAAAATGACCGGCTTTGGCTCGGCACCTGCTGCCGCCAGCCTGTTTGATCCCACGGTTTGATGGTGCGATCCTTTCGTTGGAATGGAAGGAAGCCGTATGGGACAGGTACGTCATGGGTGCGCCACGACCACGCACGCCGTCCGAGCAGCAATACAGCGATCGCAAGCTTCGCTCGCGACGCTGAGCCGGGAACTCGGGATCAACCCGAAGACGGTCGCGAAGTGGCGTAAGAGGGCGACGGTCGAGGACCTGAAGACCGGGCCGAAGGCCCCTCGTTCAACGACCCTGACTGAAGCCGAGGAGGCAATGGTTGTGGCGTTCCGGCGCCACACGTTGCTGCCGCTCGACGACTGCCTCTACGCTCTGCAGCCGTCGATCCCGCACCTGACCCGGTCAGCGCTGCACCGATGCCTACAGCGGCATGGCATCTCCCGCCTGCCGGACATCGAAGGCGACAAGCCGAAGCGGCAGCGCTTCAAGCGCTACCCGATCGGCTTCTTCCACATCGATATTGCCGAGGTGCAGACCGCCGAAGGCAAACTGTACCTTTTCGTCGGCATCGACCGCACCAGCAAGTTCGCGGTCACCCAACTGGTTGAGAAGGCTGACAGGCGGACAGCCTGGGAGTTCCTGGAACACCTGCTGAAAGCCGTACCTTACCGCGTTCACACGATCCTCACCGATAATGGCATCCAGTTCGCCGAGCAGCCGCGTAATCGCAACACCGCCTGGTCGCGCCAGATGCGCTTCGACATGATCTGCGACGCAAATGGCATCGAGCACCGACTCACGAAACCGAACCATCCATGGACCAACGGTCAGGTCGAGCGAATGAACCGCACCATCAAAGAGGCGACCGTCAAACGCTTCCACTACGAAAGCCACGACCAGTTGCGCACGCACCTCGCCGACTTCATGGCCGCCTACAACTTCGCCCGCCGGCTCAAGACGCTCAGCGGTCTCACGCCCTACGAATACATCGCCAAGATCTGGACGTCAGAGCCAGACCGGTTCATCGTCGACCCGATCCACCAAATGCCAGGACTAAACACCTAGCGGGTCGGCGATCGTCTTGGCGAGGCGCTTGGGAACCTGCTTCAGGTCGGCCGTCATGAGGTTGTCGGCCAGCGCCAGGTTCGACATCATTCTCTTCTCGATGAGCTTCATGCACATTTCGATGAAGAGGGGGCGAGCGGCGAGCGCCCAGATGGGCTCGGAGGAACCTCCGTCGGACGGGATCAGCGCAGCGGCTGCGACCGTGAACTCACTGTAGGTCCGACAGTCGTTGGAGATCGAACGGGCCGGTAGCGGACATCCAGCGGGTTCAGGATGGTGTCGCGTTCCGGGTCGTAGAATGCCTCTACGTAGGCGCCCGTTAGATCGAAGACGACGACGCTGTCCCGGCGCTCCCGGATCTGCGCGATGGTCTTCCGGAGTGCGGTCGTTTTTACCGGCGCCGGTCGTGCCCAAAAGCAGCGAATGCGACTGCTCAAGGCGATGCGGGTAGGGGATGCCGGCGATGGTGTAAGGGTGGTGGATTCCACCTGCCTTCCGCGCCCCGAAGGGCAGCTTCAGGACCTGCTCGGGGTCTTGTTGGGGAAGAGGCTCTGAGCCTCCTTCACGAACTCGATTTTGTTGTGCTGGACGATCTCGGCGTAAAGCACATTCCGGTCGACCAGCATGGCACCGCGCTCGTGCCGCTCCTGCACCATGGCCCTGCCGCGTCGCTTGGAAAAGTCGACGTACCAGATGGCCAGCGGCACCGTGATGCACGAGGCGATCATGCACGAACCGATGAATCCACGAACGGCTTTATCCCACGCGCGGGCGACCTCCGGAACGTAGGGAACATAGCCCATGATCGTCCGGTGCAGTGTGTTGTCGGGCATCCGCAGGTCGACCTGCTTCAGGTTGTCGAGCGCCACCCAATTCCACAGGCTCGCCAGGATCCTCATGCAGATCAGCTGGACGTTATTTTCGTCCAAGGTGATCGAGAGGATGATGACGTAGGAGAGGGCGAATACGCCGAGCCACATCAGGATCGGCAGTTTTGCCCCCTGAAGCCACATCAGGACCTAGGTATTTAGGAGCTGCAAACCGCGCGTGAAGTTGCCCAAATTACGCGGTAGCTCGCCCCGTGCGGAATGATGCTCCTGAGGTATGGCGCGGCCATCGTTGCGGATGTCACGACGCACGTTCTTGGGGTTATCGCGTGCCATGATACTGCTCCATCCGAAGGTCGGTTTGGGCGATCAAATGGTCACGCAGCTCTGGGTGATTTTCGCGGATGATCGCATCGAGGGCGATCTGCGTATATTCGGTCACGCGCATGTGGCGGAGCTGGCTGTCGTCGACGCGCTTCGCCCCGGCGACGAAATGCTCGATCGCCAGTCGGATCACGTCCGACGGGGTACGATTCTGACGCGCTGCGACCGCATCAACTTGGTCACTCAGATCGCGAGGGATCCGGACCGTGCAGTGTGTTTTGGTACTCAAGAGCCAGCTCCCTAGCAGGGGGCTGGTGAGCTCTACGGAAGCCTCTATTTATCGGCTCTACGTTCCCCGATCAAGCGGATCGTTCATGGAGGCGACGATTTTGTGGCACGTTGTGTAACGCGAAAATGGCGGATTTCAGCCGTTTTTCGAGTGTGCCGCGTTGTGCCACAAAACGTAACACATTGTGACCCTCAATAGGCGGCTGCTAACTAACTAAAAAACCACGGTAAAAGAGAAGCGAAGCTTGCGTAGGGTGTGCTCTACTGTAGTCCCGATTCCTCCGTATCGTTCTGGTCCTTCTACTCTTCTGGACTGACCTCGGATCGTCCCGGGTTTCCGCCGGGATCAGAACCGCCGCTAGGCGGAAAGCGGATGCCCAAGGGCGCTGCGCGCCGGATCTGAGAGGCATCGTCAGATGAAAAATCATCGGATTGCTCCATGGTCGTTCTAGTGGATTTCAGAGCGCCTCAATGACAGGTATATCGATCCCGTTCAGAGCCGATAAGCCGTACCGAAAAGGACACACTACGGCGAAGTCACTGGATGCTGAGCTGGCCGCGATCGCAGCTGAAGAACGCAAGCTCGCCGAGCGCCGTCAGGCGCATCAGGCGAAGGTGCGGGAGGCGGCTGTCGGAGCAGTCGAGAAGGCGGGTCTGTTCAAGGTCCCACTCGATCGACTGGAGGGGCTGATGAAGGCGGTGAAGACGCTGGGCGTCGACGAAGTCGAGAAGCGGCTCACGGCGTAAGCCTGAGCCGGTTCAAGACCATGGTCACGGCGATGGCCGCATGGGGCTGCTACCTCATGCGGCCATTCTTTTTCAGACGGAATAGAGGCGTAGCCGTCTTGAGATTGGCAGGCAAAATAGGGACGCACCAGCCGGTAGGCTGGGCGTCCCTATGGGTCGGTAAGCGCGTATTGCTGGGCCGTTAGGTCCATGCGAGATGGTATTCTCCCTCGGCCTGTTTAGGGCCGCCATGGTAGTCACGGCCTCGACGTATTGGGACATATGTGGATCCTCATCGAGCCGTCGGCGAATGCGTGGATCCATGAGCCGTTGCCGAAGTTGTGACATCGGGATTGTTCCGCACAACTCCTCGTCCAATTCAAGGCTCGCGAGGAGGGCGAATGCGTTGCCGCTCGCAACCTCCGACACGGGAGCGCCATCGGGATTGAGCCAAGGCCGCGCCGGATGTCGCCGGTCGATTGCTCCTGCCAAATGCGCACGCATCGACCGCGAAACTGTGCATCGTCGATCAGCCGACCTTGCCGCCGACCACAGCGTCAGTCATGCGCGTCGGGCAGCATCTCGGCTCGCTTAGCCACCGGGTCGGCATTTGCGACACATGCTTCGGCAAGCAGCTATATCGCACCGCACGGGCCTTGCTGGCGGACCGGCTGCAGCGATGGATGAGGGTGGCGGGTTCGCTTCGATTGGCCGTAATCTTGCGCTTTATCTGACGCGCACTTGGCCTGATCACGACGAGCTTTCGATGGTCACTTTAGCACTCACGAACACGCACGATGTTCGGTCGTCCGAACCGCGCAAACCAGATCCTGCGTGTCGCGGGCAGATACAGTCAAAGCGCCCGCTTTCGCTCTAACCCTGGGCAGCTCTTATATCGTGCTTCGAACGCGTCAGGCAGTCAGACTGATGCCGCCGGCACGTTGCTGGTCGTCTCGAGCGATCGCGCGCACGACCCTGATCGCAAGCGCTAAATCGGCGCGGCGAATTGCATAAGCCGGCTCGCGCCCGAAGCATGTCCTCAGGCGATTGATGGCGTCGCTAAAGACCTCGTCACCGACTGCTTCTCTCACCCCGCTCAGCCACCGCTGTGAAGCAAGGGGATGCATGCGGATCCACATGCTTCGGGAGAAATTGGCAACCGCGATAGCGAGCCATAAAGCGAACCCGACGAGCAGCGTCATTGCCGCAGTCTTGTCGCCGAAAAAGGTTACTGCCAGCGAACCCATCAGCATGATGGCGGAGACAGGAAGATGGACGATCCCCAGCATGCCGCTGAGCGGTCCCACCTCCCAACCAGCCAGTGTTCGGTCTACCGCTGTAACATGGTCAGTCTGCCTCGCGATCATGTCTGTTTCCTTGGCTGATTGGTGAGCTGCCATCGTGTCGTCGTGATGGTATACGGGCGCGCCCAGCAACCCGGAGCGCTCGTTGTCATATCACCCACGCCGGTCAGGCATGGGACGGGCCTATGCCCCGGTGCTCTCAATCAACGGCAAGCCAGCGGCTGAGTTCACGACGATATCATAGACCCTCCAGCCGCCGGATGAAGATCGGCAACCCCTTCGGAAAAAGGTTTTCGGTTGCCGACTTCATAGTATTTCTTCACTCGAAGAAGCTGGTCGCCGGGACATCCGGCTGCTGAGATCAAATGCTTCTCTCAACAGGCGCGTTCCTCCGCCCTAGAGGTGCCATTCAGCCAGCTTTCTACTCGAACATCGGCTTCGGCGTCAGGATGGTAAGACCCAACCAGACGCGAGGCGCCAATGTGTCAAAATCATATTTTGGACGATGATCCGCCGAGACAATGGCCGAAACCAAAGCCCCCTTTTCGAGGCCATCCAGATCGACCGCCATGCGAAAAACAACCTTGTCGCCCGTCTGTGGAGCGGCGTCGGTTTCAACCTCGAAGACGGTGGTTCCGTCTCGTGCAAACGTCAATAGCATTGGTCGTGCCTCCGTCGTCAGTCGTCGAGCCCGAGGGCTCGGAGCCTGCGTCGGCTGACCTGACGCTGTTCAACGTTCCAGCTCACGGTCTCACTGGCCGCGGTAGCGATATCCGACACTTCCGCAGGATCAATCAGCTCAGGATCAATCTGTGACAGCACCTCCACGGTCGCCTCCAGAATGTCGTCGACTGACGCCCCGAACTCCATCCGCAGGATGTCGATCATTGCTCGCAGCCGCGCTTCCATCGGATCCGCGCCGCCGTTAATAAAGATGCCGGTATGTTCCACGTCGTTCTGCCTCCTCGAGAGTCGGAGGCGTGCCCGGCTCGATAAGCCGGGCGTTCGTAACCCTGCACGTTGCACAAGGCGCCGCCGCTTTTAGGCAGAACCTTGGACATGTGCGTCGGCCACCCGGCCGAGAAGCTCGACCAGACAACGTGATAACGGGGTTACGACGCCCCACGGCCGGGATTGACCGAACCGCCAGCAGGAGATGGCGAAACGTCACATCAAGGGCAAGTACTATTGGGGCACGTTTAGACATCCGACTGGCGTTACCGAGCCCGCTGCTAACGCAGTGGGTCCGGGGCACATGAGCCTTGAGGTCACCGCCTCAGCGAAGGGGGGAGCGCTGCGCTGCGGGAAGGCTCCACGCTGCCCCCGCTGCCACCACGAATGTCATTCTTATCTGGCGCAGAATGTGCCTTTTATAACTGGCGGCAACAGTGCCGCGCTTGTTTCCGCGGGACGACACCGGTCGGCACAAGGACAAAGCGAACCGCCTCGCTACTTTGCCGAAACGAAGATCGCCAAACACGTCCGCTCCACCGATCACGCCCGCGATCGGTGAGTTGCTCTGACGATTTTAACAAGAGCGTCGCCAGCTACTAACGTAAATTGCTTGATTCCCCATCGTTTCTGACAGTTTGGATTGGCTCACACCTTCTTAAGATTCTTCCTAGATGGTAGAATTGGCGCTTAGCTCCGCGGTGTGCGCAGTGTTGAGTAAAGGAGCGTGTTCCAGATGGTTAGCTGGAAAGCCGGCGGTCGCGAATGGTCTTTTGGAGACTTCAATGGCGACGGCGTCTCTGATGCCTTTCGCTATGTCGCGGGGCTGACGGGTGCAGACATGTATCTGGGCTCGGGCATGACCTTTACCGGCATCGGCAGCTGGACGGACGCGTGGAACGGCCCGGGAGGCTGGACGATCGGCGATTTCGATGGCGATGGCAAGGACGACATCCTCCGCATCATTGTCGGTGGCTCCAGCGCTGAGGTTTTTCTTTCCGATGGCAAGCAGTTCAACGCCGCCGGCTCGTGGCTCCCCTATGATGCCGCGATCGGACCGTGGCAGGTCGGCGACTTCGACGGGGATGGCCGCGACGATCTGCTGACGATCGATCCGAATACCTTCCGCACCAGCATCTATCTATCGGAGGGAAACCATTTTGGTCCGGCTCGACAATGGACCATTGCCGGCTTCGGCACACACGGCTGGTCACTCGGCGACTTCGACGGTGACGGGCGGACCGATCTCCTGCGTGTCACGCCGGGCGTTGCGGGTGCCGAGGTCCTGCTCTCCACCGGCAGTTCGTTCATGCCAGGCCGTGTCTGGTCGAGAGTATCGCCGGTTGGTGGGTGGTCGGTCGTCGACATGAACGGCGACGGCCGTGACGATCTGGTCGACAACGCGGGCAACGTCATGCTGTCGGACGGCTCGCAGTTCACCCCCGCCAAGGCGATAGTCGATCCGGCGATCGCCGTGGTGAAGACTTCATCGGGGTTTGGCCTGGTCACCGTGGATGCCACCGGACCGATACCCGCCAACCTTCTTCCCGGCGTGCTGGGCACTCGCGCCGAGCTCGACGGAGTGACAATCGAGGCGGCGCCACGGCTCGGCTATGTTCAGACGCCGCAGGTGGTGCATATCACGGGGCTGCCGCAGCACTATGAAGCTCGGTTGATGGTGACGAGTGAGGAGGGTGCCACCTATTCCTCATGGTCGACCAGTGATCATCTGACCTTCGTACCGACGCACCCCGGGCAATATGACTGGACCGTCCAGATCAGGGCGGGTGGAGTGGAGACAGCTGCGGCCGAGATTTATGGCGGTCGATCATCGATGGTGATGGACACAGATGCAGGCAAGGCCGTTGCCGCCGTGCACCGCCTGCAAATCGAGGAGGTTCATAGCAACGTATCCGCCTTCGCCAGCGGCACTGACTGGCGTGCCGACGTCACCAGCTTCGCCGATCTGCGCACCGCCATCCTGATGCATCGGGCGGCCGATCCGGTCGCCCCGATCGGCGGGCCGGCTTCCCGGCTCGATGAGGCGCTCTACCTGCTGCAGTTCGTGTCCGGGCTCTGGGCCTACGGCAGCAACATTCAACATGGCGGCGCCGGCCAAGTCACCGACAACGAGGTGCTCGGGCGAACGGCGGCCGCCAATGTTAATTTCGGTCTTTTTATGCGTTCGCCGATCGGCGATTGCGAGGATTTCGCCTCAACGCTTGCGGTGTTGCTGACCCTTGATGGCTATCAGAACCGGGTCGTCATGAACCCATCCCATGTGTTCAACGAGGTGCTGATCGACGGCAACTGGTGGACCTTGGATCCCAGCTTCGGACTGGCGATGGAGGGAGCGTTCGATCAGGTACTCGACCCTTCAACGGCTCCGCGGGTCATCAAGTTCGATCAGGTCGGCCGCACCGAGGAATCTCCCTTGTACCGCGCACGGCTCGCCGCAGCGATGCATGAGCATCTCAGCCTGCTCGACGAAGGCGTCTTTCCCGACAGTAGCCGGTATCAGACGATCAGTTTTCTGAAGAGCTACGATTATGGCGCGGTGTTCACCGACGCGCTGGATTTGTCAGGATGGGCGGCATCAGCGCCCGTGCGCATCGCCGACCGGCCCGCATCCGCCGCCGATACACAATCGCTGATTGCCATGGCCTCACTCGAGCGATTGCGCATCACGGAGAAACATGACGCGCTTTCCTCGGCGGCGAGTGCGAGCGACTGGCGTGACCGGATCATCAGCTACGGCGACCTGCTGGGCCATATCAACGACGTCGCGTCTCCGCCCGATGCCGTCTCAAGTTCATCGGCAAAGGTTTTGGGCCAGCTGCAATATGTCTCGGGTCTCTGGGGACTGGGCAGCGACACCCTTCCTGGCGGCCTCACTGCGCATGACCTGCTGTCCTCGGCAGATGCCTCGCCTGGCGACCGTGCTGCGCTGCTGGCGTGGCTGCTGATGAGCGACGGCATCGATGGCCGAGCCATCGCTGCCGGAAACCACATGTTCGTCGAGGCGCGACTGGAGCAAGGCACCTATGTGCTGGACCCGACCAGCGACCTTGCGTTCGAGAGCGACTGGGACACGCTGCGTTCCGGTGACTCGGTGGTCAACACGATCGCATTCGCGGCGGCCGGTAGCATGAGGGGTTCATCAACGTACAGCGTTGCGCTGGCCAACCTGCCGCACACCGTTCTCGTCTCGGCAGCCAACGACAGCCTGGACGTCGGGACAAGCTATTCGTTGGATGCCTGGCTGCGGACGCGGACGTATGGCGATCAGTTGGTCAATGCCCTTTCCCAAAGAGCCGATGCGACGTCGACTGACGGTGGCGTCGTCGTGAGCCGCTCCGGCGGCAGGATGTGGGAGGCGGCAGCATCGTGGGCGATCGCCTCCTCAGGCGGCGAGCCGTGGTACAAGGGCGATTTCAACGGCGACGGCAAGACAGACCTGTTTCGCTATGTTCCTGGTGAGACGGGCGCATACATGCTGCAATCGACCGGCAGCAGCTTCGCACACGCGGGATCGTGGACCGACGCATGGAACGGCGGATCCCGCTGGTACGTGGGCGACTTCAACGGCGACGGCCGTGACGATATCTTCCGCTACATGCCCAGCTCCTCCGGCGCGGACGTCTTTCTTTCGACAGGCAAGGATTTCGTACATGACACCTCGTGGACCGATGCCTGGGATGGCGGGTCCCGCTGGTATGTGGGCGACTTCAACGGCGACGGGCGCGCCGACATCTTCCGCTACATGCCGGGGCAGTCCGGTGCGGACATGTTCCTGTCGAACGGCAAGGGGTTCGTCCATGACGGCTCGTGGACCGACGCGTGGAACGGCGGCACACGGTGGGAAGTCGGTGACTTCAACGGCGACGGCAAGGATGATATTCTGCGAACGATCGCCGGCGTCGGCGTCGAAATTTTTACCTCGACCGGCAAAGGCTTCGTTTACCAGGGGGTATGGAGCCCGGCGGGATCGGGCGCCAGCGGATGGCATATCGGCGATGTTGACGGAGACGGGCGCGACGACCTCGTACGGTCCTTACCCGATGGAGCGGGTCCGACGGTTTTCCATGCGACAGGAACCGGCTTCGAAGCGGCGTCGGCGTGGCCCGCCGTCGCACCGGCGTCCGCCGATTGGGTGATGGCCGATGTCAACGGCGATGGGCTGGCCGATCTGATCCAGTCGATGACCTCCGTCGCCCGCACAGGCCTGATGACCGGCTGGGAATGATGCCGACGGTCGCACAGGTTGCCGCCGCAGGGTGCCCCGGCAGGCCGGCGGGTGCCGTCCGGCTCAATCTTGGTCGCCGGGCGCCGGTAATTGCTGTTGCGTAGCGCGTTGCAGCGCCCGATCAGCGGCGACCTTCGCGACGATGGCGTCTCCCTGCATGCCATTGACGCGATCGATCCGGGTGTTGATCCGGGAATCGACCCGGTTCTTGATCCGGAAATCGATCCGCTGTGCAGCGGCGACGCTGCCGTTCACACCGGCGCGCTCACGCCGCTCGCCGACTTTGCCCGCCGAAGAGGAAGACACGCGGCCCGCGGCACTCTGTGCAGCGGCGGCTCCTGCCGCGAGACAGGCGAACGTCAGCAACGCCGTAGCCGCCAGCGCCCGCGCGGTCATGATCCACGCTCCGGTGTCAGACTGACCCGGTCGAGCTGACCGGAAAGCCCGCCGACCGCCGTCGACGGTTGCGCCACTAGCATCAACACCTGGATCGGACAGCCCGGGGGTACGTTGAAACGGCCGGAAAAGCGACCGCCTGCCACCGCCGAATTCGGAACCTCAACGCGCCCGAGTTGCTGCCCCCCTGGCAGGTCAGGGAAAAGAACGGCGCTGCGCCGGCCGGCTGTTCGATGGCAATACTGTGCCCATCAAGCCGGTAATTGCCTGGCGGCAGCAGTTGCACCTGCTGCAACAGCGTCCCGCCAACACTGGAGGCCGCTGAAAAATCCACCAGCCCCCGTTCTCCGTCCGTTGGATTGAGGCGCTGCTTCCCGATGCATTGATCGGAACCCAGTCGAATGACGACGGCGCGTCAAGATTCGCGGCAAAGCCAGGATCGCGCGACCTCCCCGGTCAGTGACGCCACGCAGCGAGGCGTAATACCGCCACGCATCGTCGAGCGCGCCACGGGCGACCAGGGCATTGATCACGCCGGCACTCGCCGCCGGGTTGATCATTATTCCGCCGCGACGCAGCTGTGTGAACAGCGCGGCGGTCGCGCGCGGCTCCGGGCCGGTTGCGGCAAGATAATCGATGAGGCTTGCTGCCCAGGCCGGTCGCCCCAACAGTGTCGTGGCGAGAGCCTGACGCACGCCAGGTTCAGCGATGGCGGTGGCGAGGACCGGGAAGAGCAGCCCACTCGCATCGCGGGAGGTTCGCAGCGCGATGTCATAATGGCGAAGGGCACCACTTACGTCGCCGCGCGCGACGGCGTCCTCGATGGCCCAGATCTGCGTCTGCAAGTCCCGCCGCGACAGGCGCTCGGCGTAGGCGAAAAGTCGCCGAGCCCGGGTGGCATCGCCGGTCAACTGAATGTTGAGCCCCAGCGTCGACGCCGCCGCGGCGGTAGTCGGGTCTTCACGCAACGCGCTGCGCGCCAGCGCTGAAGCCCGCGCGCGCTGCCTTGCGCTCGCCTCCGGCCCCGACAGCTTCTGCGCAAGCGCGGCCGCCGAGCGCCCGTCATTGGGAGCCAGCGCCAGCGCACGCTCCGGATTGCCCTGTCGCACCACGCTGGCCAACGTCTGTGACAGGCTTACGTAGGCGAGCAGCAAGCCAACAAGCGTGATCAGTCCGCGAACCCGCCACTCACCAGTCGATTGGCGCGAAAAGGCAACGCGCCGCGACATCAGCTATCCCCCGCGCGCTCGCGACCATAGCCATAGCCATATTCATAGCCATAACCGTAATGCGCCTTGCGTGCCTCGAACTTCGTGAGCACGCCACCGATGACCCGGATGTTGGCGCTGGTCAGCCTGCGCAATGCGGTTTTCACCATCGTCGAGCGAATGCCGTGAGATTCGACGGCGTAGATCACGCCTTCGACCCGGGCGGCGATCAACGGGGCATCCGCCAAACCCATCACGGGCGGTGAATCGATCACGACGTGATCATAGCTTTCCAGCAGGCGTTCGACGAGCACCGCGAGGCGATTGCCGGTCAGCAATTCCGCCGCATTCGGCGGGATCGGCCCGGCGGACATGGCGGTGAAGCCCAGATCCCTCATTTCGAACGTAAGCGACTGCACGTCGTCGACGCCCGAGAGGAAGTTGCTGAGCCCATGCTCGTGTCCGACCCCGCCAAGATGATGCACTGACGGCGATCGCATGTCGCCGTCGACGAGAATGACCCGCCGCTGCGCACGCGCCAAGGTCGTCGCCAGCGCCAATGCGGTCGTGGACTTGCCCTCGGCCGGGCGCGTAGACGTGACGGCAAAGGAACGCGGCACGCCATGCTCTGTCGTGAAGCCTAGATTGGTCTGCACCGCCAGATAGGCGTCCACCAGATCGGACTTGCGATCGAGGAGCGCTTCCTTGGGCGTGCCGTCCTTGAGCTTCGGCACTGAGCCAAGCAATGGCAGGCCGAGCCGACGCTCCACCTCCGCCGGATCGGCGATCGCCTCGTCGATCTGCTCCAGGGCGAATGCTGCAACCCCACCCAGGCCGATACCCGCGAGCAGCGCGACCAACAGGTTCAACATCAGTCGCGGGCTCGATGGCTTCTGCGGCACATCGGCGACATCGACGACGGAGATGTTGTTGACGCCTACCCCGCCGGCGACCCCGATCTCCTTGAAGCGCTGGAGCAGCCCATCGTACAATGCCCGGTTGGTATCCACCTCCTGTTGGTAAATATTGTACTGGATGCTGCGCCGGCGCAGATCGAGATAGCTGGTCTTTAGCTCGTCCACCTTGCGACGCAGCGCACTCTCGCGGTCGGCGGCTTCACGATAGTCGGCGAGCAGCGAGCTTGAAACCCGGCCCTCCTCGCGCGCGATCGATTGATCCAGCTGGCTGATCTGCGATTGGATCGCACGTGCCGTGGGATAGGCAGGCTCGAACTGCACCATCAGGCGCTGATATTCAGCTGCAAGTTCGGCACGGCGCTGTCGCAGATTGTTGATCGCCACGTTGCGCAGGGCCTCGGTGGACGCCCCGCTCTTCCCGCTTTGCCGTACCCGTGCCTCGGTCTGGATACGCTCGGCCGTGGCCTGCGACAACGCCCCGTTCAGCGCCGCGAGATCGTCCGCGACGATCGAACGCTCGCTGGTCGTCTTGCCGTCGCCCGCGGTCTGCGAGGGAAGATTGATGATGCGCTCGGCCGAAGCATAGCCGACCAGCTGACGCTGCGATTCATCGAGCCGCTGTTTCAACTGCACCAATTGCCGCTGAAGCATGTTGCGGCCGTACGAGGTGGCCTGGATCTTCCGTTCCAGGTTCGTATCGATGAAATTCTCGGCCCAGGCATTCGCCACCTTGGCGGAAAATTGCGGATCGGCACTGGTGAACCCAATGTCGACGAGACGCGACAGACGCGTCGGCGCCACGTTCAGATGCTTGAGCAGCAACTCGCCGGCGATGCGCTGCCGTTGTGCGCGTCCCGCCGCGGCGTAGCGGCCGTTGACTTGCTCGAGCGCAGGATCCCGGTCCGAGGCCCCGAGCAGCCGGTAGAAGCTCGGGTCGTCGACCAGCCGCAATTGCGTCGCGACCCGTTCGGACAGGGATCGCGAGCGGAGCAGTCCGTATTGGGTCTGATAGAATTCCTGGTCGGCCACGCTGGTTTCGCGCTCGACGCCTTGGAAGTCAGTAACCTTGTCGGACTCACGAGAAATCTCGACCGTCGCCACGGCCGTGTATTTCGGCGTGGTCAACAAGGTCATGATGAGACCCAGCAGTACACATGATACGGTGATGCCGAGAATGACATAGCGCCACCGCATCGCGATCCGCAGATACTGACGGATCACGGGTTTCCATTCCGCCTCGTCGCCCCGCGCGCCGCCGACGGCTTGCTGCGTGTCGATTATTCCCCGCGAAGGTGATGTGAGCAGATTCATCTACTAGACGTGCCTTACTGGAGAAGCGCGATGAGCGGCGCGGCGATGATCGGGGTGAGCGAGACAAAATCGCGGAACAGGCGGCGCTGCGGCGAGTCTCCGACGACGATCACGTCATTGGCGTAGATCGCGGGATCGTCATAGGCCCCGCGGCGGATGGCGTCGATGTTGTAGAGGCCCGCCATCTTGCGCCCGTTGACAGTACGGAGGATCACGACGTCATCCTGTCGTGCGAATTCGGACAGCCCCTTTGCCGATGCGACCGCCCGCATCAACGTCATCTGGTTTGTCACCGGATAGAGGCCCGGCTCGACGACCTGCCCGTCGATTGTGACGACCTGGCTGATCGAGCTCTTGATATTGACCGTCACCTCGGGATTTCTGACGTAACGCCCCCGCAGCGTACCCTCGATCGCGCTCGCAAGTTCGGCTGCCGTCTTGCCCCGGGCGTCGATCGTACCGGCCAGCGGCATCGAAATCCTTCCGCTGGCGTCCACCTGCAATTCGCGGCTCAGATCGGGGACGTTGAACACGTCGACCTGGATCGTATCGAGCGGTCCGATCAATGAGGGGCGATCGGGTGCGGTCAGATCGTTGCGGTCGGGTGCGGGCAGCTGCGAGCGGTCGGGGATGACCGTCAGGCTGGACGTACTCTGGATCGGTTGTCGCTCTCCGCAAGCCGTCAGAGCGGCGGCGCACAGCAGAACTGCACCAAGCGTACGCATATTCGTCAGCGGCTTTCGGCTTAATCTAGGAGGGCTGCGCCTATAGATGCTGTTCCCCGCCCGGTAAAGCAGGGCCGCGTCACGGCTTCTCACCACGACCACTGCCGCCGCCCCGCGACGGCTTCACGTCGGGCCAAGCCATGAGCATGCCCGCGATCACCAGCACCGCCATCATCATCGGCGTTCGCGCCGGATAATCGAAGGCGCTGGCGATGACCATCAGCAGGATCATCGTCCATCCAAGCCGCGGCAGCATTGCGCCGCCCGCACCGTCGCCGCGCCAGCAGCGCCAGCCAGCGTACAGCCACCACGAGAGCGCGGCCGCAAGCAGGACGAGCCCTGCCGCTCCTGCGTCCAGCACGACCTCCACGAGATCGTTGTGCGCATGGTTGAAGTAGGTCAGCTTCAGGAGGCTGAATGGCTCGTGCACCCGGAACATCGGGTCAAAGCTGCCCATGCCGGTCCCGGCAGGAAAATATGTCCGCACCATCGACAGGACCACCGGCAACCCAAGCCGACGCATATCCTGTCCCACGTCATTGTCGAACACGCGGGTGATCGATTCCGCGCGATTGGCAGCGACGCTGATGAGGACGAAGATCGCGATCACCGCCAGCATCCCCCCGATGAGGGCAAGGAACACCCAGCGCGGGTAACGACCCAACAGCCGTCGCAACCGTTGCCGGACGATCACCAGCCCGAACAGCAGCGCCACGCCGCCCAGTGCAAGGCCGGCACGCGATCCGGTCGCCAGGATCGTCAACACCAGCAGCAGCACCAACGCGATCGCAACGGGGCCGCGCCACCCGGCGCGATGATCCTCCTGAAAGGCCCACACGGGCGCGATGAGGCAGCCGAACGCGAGGAAGAGGGCGAAATGGTTGCGGTTGGCGAAGGTACCGCTGATCTGGCCCGGTGTATCGTTGAGGAGCGGATTATCGAAGCCGCCACCCGACAGCTGCAGCAGTCCGACGAACGTCGCCACCGTCACCAGCACCAGCAGCAGCGCCGGCAATCGACGTCGCTCCGCATCGCGCAACCCGCTCGCGAACGCCCAGACCGCCCATGGGACCACCAGCGACGCGGCGGCATTGATCGTGGCGCCCGGCACGATCGACAGCGGCCGCCAGGGCTGCGGCTGCCCGCTGCTTACCGCCGCCTCCGCGAACAGCGCGCGGCCTGGCAGTGCTTGCCACAACGCCGGCGGCAGCGGGATCAATTGCAGCAACACGATCGCCTGTGCGGCGACCAGGATCAGCAAGACGGGTCGCGTTCCATCGACGCGCGGGCGATCCGCGAACAGCGCCGCTCCGACCAGCAAGGCCCAGGTTGCCGCCCGCGTCACGAGCTGACCGCTCACCTCACCGCGCGACGCCCCACCCGCCAGGCAGAGCACGGCCAGCAGCAAGCACAGGAGGATGAAGGGAAGGCTCCACCGGCTGTTCGCCACAGCCTTTCGGGTCGATGCAGACATGATGCTCCGATGATTTGGCGTTGGACGATCGGTCAGGCCGCGAGCGCGGCGCGCTCAGACGGCGCGCTCCATGTAATATTGCTGACCGTAAAGCTCGCGCAACGTAAAGCGACGGCTTGTATAAGCATTGATCGCCGCGAGATTGTCGACGTTGACGTAGAGGCCGATGCGGCCGGCGCCGTCGGACGCGGCATGGTCGAGCACGGCATCGAGCAACATTCCGCCGGCACCGGTCCCCGGGCGCGCCACGGCGATCGACAGCAAGAGGTAGTCGGCTGCCGGACCGGCCGGGCCGTGAAGCGCGCGTGTCACCAGACGCTTGATGCCCTTGCTCCCGGCGGCGACCGGATTAGCCGCCGAGGCGCGCAGGATCGAGCCGATATGCGTTCGCTTGAACAATGCGATCCGCGCCGCGATCTCGCTTCCGCAGACGGCAAAACCAAGAACCTCCTCGTGGCCGCCGTCGGGAGCGCGTTCGATCAGCAGCAGCGTCGTCGGTCCGCCCGACAGGAAGAGCCGGTAATAATCGATCAACGTCGCCGGAGTGAGGCGCGAGGTGAAGTGACGCCGGGAATAGGCCGCGCGATGGATCGCGGCGATGGTGCCGAGATCGGCCTCGCTCGCCGGACGCAAGGTACGAGTGGCCGCCATCAGCGCAGCGCGTCTAGCGCCTCGAGCACCGCCGCGACGACATGATCACGCTGTGCATCGTCCATCATCGGATCGATCGGCAGGCTCAGTATCCGCTGCGCGATCGTCTCGGCCTCGGGAAAGCTGCCGATCCCGGCGCCGAAGTCGGCATAGGCGTTCTGCAGATGCGGCGGCACCGGGTAATGGATCAGGGTTTCCACACCGGCCGCGCGCAACCGCTCGCGCAACTCGTCGCGACGGTCGTGCTGGACGCAGAAGAGGTGCCATACCGGCGCCAGATGATCGGGAACATGCGGCAGGATCAGATCCGACCCGGCAAATGCCCTCAGATAATGGGCCGCGATCGCCGCCCGACGCTCGTTCCAGCGATCGAGATGGCGCAGCTTGACCGCAAGCGCGACCGCCTGCACCGGATCGAGCCGGCTATTGAAGCCGCGCTCATCATGTTGATAGCGCACGGGCGCGCCATAGTTGCGCAAGGACCGCAACCGCTCGGCCAGCGCCGCGTCATCGGTGGTGATCGCCCCGGCGTCGCCCAGCGCACCCAGGTTTTTGCCTGGATAGAAACTCCAGGTACACAAGGTGCCGTGCCCGCCGATCCGGCGTCCACGATAGCGCGCGCCCTGCGCCTGCGCGGCATCTTCGATGACCGGCAGTCCGTGGGCGCGTGCGACCGCAAGGATCGCGTCCAGCTCAGCGGGCTGTCCGTAAAGATGGACCGGTACGATCGCGCGCGTGCGCGGCGTGATCGCCGCGGCAATCCGATCCGGGTCCATGTTGTAGGTCCGCGGATCCGGCTCGACCGGCACGCACACGGCGCCGCATTGGCTGACGGCCAGCCAGGTCGCGATGAAGGTGTTAGATGGCACGATCACCTCGTCGCCCTCTCCGACGCCGAGAGCGACCAGCGCGAGTTGCAGCGCTTCGAGGCCGTTCGCGACCCCGACGCAATGACCGACGTTGCAATAATCGGCGAAGGCTGCCTCGAACCCGGCGACATCGGGTCCTCCGATGAATTGCCCCGATCGCAGCGACGCGAGCACCGCCGGCTCGATCTCGCCGCGGATCTCATCATAAGCGGAACGCAGGTCGAGGAAGGGCACTTTCATCGTTTCGCAACAGCCTCCAGAAAACAGTCGTAGTCACGGAAATAGTCGGCTTCGTCATAGACCAGCGAGGCAAGCACCAACGCCACCGCTCCCTTCGAAAAGCCGCGTAGATCACGCCAGATCATCGGGCAAACATAGAGACCGCGCGCGGGATGGTCGAGCCGGACCGTCCGGCGCGCACGACCGTCATCCAGTTCGATCTCGAACGAGCCGGCGAGCGGGACGATCAATTGCTCCAGCGCTCTATGACCGTGCGCACCGCGCTCCGCCCCCTGCGGCATGCCGTAAAGATAGTAGACGCGCCGGATATCGAAGGGCACGTGCCGGCCGCCCTCCACGAAGCTGAGATCGCCACGGGAGTCGGCAAGATGCGGGAGATCGAGCAGGCGGCAATCGGTCACGGACATTTCGTCAAGCCTTGTCGTGCTGGATCACGCGCGCCGGATTGCCGACCACCGTCGCGCCGGCCGGCACGTCGCGGATCACCACCGCGCCGGCCCCCACCATTGCGCGCTCGCCAATCGTCACGCCCGGCAGGATGACCGCGCCACCGCCGACCGAGGCGCCGCTTCGCACGAGCGTGCGCGCGAACGCGTCCGGGCGAACGCAGCTGCGGGGATGCGGATCGTTGGTGAAGGTGACGTTCGGACCGACGAAGACGTCATCCTCCAGCGTGATTCCGTCCCATAGCTGCACCCCGGACTTGACCGTCACCCGGTTGCCGACGTGCACGTCACTCTCGATCAGCACCTGTGCGCAGATGTTGCATCCGCTTCCGATACGGGCGCCGCGCAGGATGACCACGAACTGCCAGACGCGGCTGTCGTCGCCGATCTCGCAATCGTCGTGAACGTCCGCCAGCGGATGGATATAGGCCTTTGTCACAGCATGGTCTCCTGCCGGGAGGTGGTCAGGCTCCGCGGCGGCGCAGCGCTGCGAGGACGATGTCATGCGCGAAGTGGACGCCGATGGCGAGAAGCCAGCGCCACGGCGAAACCAGATGCATGTTCTTCGACAGGATCATCGCCTTCTGCTGGAAGATGCGTCGTCGGCCCGCCGTCCGCATGGTGTTGCCGGCGTGCGCGCGGTAATAGAGCAAGGGCTCCGGCACCGCACAGAGCGGGCCCGCAGCCGCGCTGCGGATCACAAAGTCCCAATCCTCCTCGCGAAGCGCTTCATCGAAACCGCCCAACTCGTCGAACAGGGATCGTGCAAACAGCATCGTCCCCGCCGGCACGTGCTGACGTACGAAGACCCGCTCGAGCACTTCCCCGCCAAGGACACGGCGCGGAAACACGCGCCCCTGCTCTGCTTGCGTCTCGTCGCGGAACTCGCGTGCCTGGCTGAAGCAGAAGCGTGCGCCGGGTGTTTCGCGTAGCGCCTCCATTTGCCGCCGGATCTTGTCCGACCGCCAGAAATCGTCCGACGCCAGGATCGCGATCCATTCCCCGCTGGCGAACTCGCGAACGGCGCGGTTCAACGTACGGCAAATCCCCCGATTGGCCTGAACCACCAGTCGAAAGGGACGCTCCTGCGCGAGCGCCTCCAGAACCGCGATCGATCCGTCTTGCGAACCATCGTCGATCACGACCAGCTCGATGCCGGGATAGTCCTGGTCCAGCACGCTCGCGACCGCGCGCGCGACATAGGCCGCGTGATTGTAGCACGGAATGACCACCGTGACGGTCGGTGGTTGCTCGCTGTTCGCGGCACTCATGCAATCCGCTCCGGGGGCGCGGCAGCCGTTCGCTCCGGTCGGATCAGCCAGAATACGAAAACGAAGAGCAGCAGCAGCCCGCCGGTAAGGAAGCCGGCAAGAAGGTCGATGGAGTTGATCATGCTGAAGATCGGAATCACGAACGAAGCACCGACCAGCGGATAGCCGTAGCGATCACCCAGTCGATCGATGGCGTGCAACGTCACCGCCAGGATCGTTGCGTACAACATGATCCCCCACCATCCGCCGTTCATATAGCCGTTGGCGATCCAGCCGGTATTGGCACCGATCTGCGCATCGCCGGTCATGATCAGACCGATATAATTGACCGACGGGATCGGCAAGTCGGACTGGAAAATCCCCAGCCCGAACCGGCTTTCCGCCCAGATCTGCGGCCCGATCTCACCAAACTCACGAAAGAAAAAATAGTGTATCTGGGCAGGAATGAAGACAAGGCGATTGGCGAAGGACGAGCCGAGCAAATCTTCCCATGCCGTTCCAACGGAGAGAAATGTTAGCACCGAGAGGAAGAAGAAAATCCCCATGAGATAGAGATGGCCATAGCGACTAGCAATAGCTGCGTAAATGGCGATAACGAAAGGCGGATAGAACAACATCGCCTTGTGAGAGGAAAACCCGAAGAACAGCAGGCCCATGACCATCACCGCCGCAACCACGTCAAAGCGCCGTTTGTAAAGCGCCGACGCGGTGGTAAATCCGGCAAGCGGCCCGGCGGCGAATGGCAGCAGGTAATTCAATGGAAAATACAGGGATTCATTGAAGTCGAAGCGATATTCATAGACGTCCGCAAGCGAGAAGCTCATACGTCCCTCGACATGAAGCCCCAGGAGGACCAGCACAGCCGCAAGCATTGCCAGCATCTTGTACAGGCCGATCCGCGCAGTGGCGCGCGTGGTGTCCAGACCGAACAGGATGTTGCTGTCGGCCAGTAACCGGCATAATAACATCACCAGCCAGACGCCGCCGAACATCAGAAACATCGCCACCCGGTCGCTACCCTGACGCGCGGACAGAACGGCTGCGGGGATCAGAATGAACACCGTCGACAGCCAGGCGAAGATCTGACTCATCCGCTTGGTCTCGATAGGCAGGACCACGCCCGCCGCGAGCACCGTGACGAGTTCTACCCAACTGTCTGGCCGCGGACTGATCCGGAACGCCCCGAACGCATAGCGCGGCGCCACCACGTTGTCGTACAATCCGCCAAGCAGCAGATAGAGGCCGAGCATGGCCGCGACACTGACGAAACGGGCGCCGCCGAGCCGAATGGCGGCGGCGGTTTCCGCGTCGGCTCCCGTGAGACGCTGCTCAGCCGGCAAGAAGCTCATCGTAGCTCTCCACGAGGCGTCGCCCCTCATGCTCCCAATTATATTGGTCGCGTACCAGCGCCCTCCCCTCGACCCCATCTGCTCCGCAAGACCACGGTCGTCGTGCAGCCGGGTGATAGCGGCGCCGATGGCGCGTGGGTCGTCCGGATCGACGGCGATGCCGCAGCCACCCTTTTCCACCGCTTCACGCCACAGGGCGAAATGGGAACAGATCACGGGAATGCCGGCGGACATATACTCGAACAGCTTGTTCGGCTGGGCGTGGATATGATTGGGCGCCGGAAGGAAGGTGACGATCCCCGCGAAAGCCCGTGCATAGAGGCGCGCGACCTGCGTGCGGTCGGTATGCCCGTGGAAGGTGACGCGGTGCCAGTTGGCATGTGAGCGAACGGCTTTCTCCACCGCATCGCTGGCGAACAGGCCGGCGACGTCGACCCGGACGTCGGCGGGAACGAACGACAGGGAGTCAAGGAACGGGATGATCCCGCGAACGAAGCTGATCGCGCCGACATAGCAGATCGCGTCGCGCGTGGTGGTCGATCCGGCGGCGTGCGCGAATTCGCTGCCCAGCGGATAGTTGTTGATCGTCACGACCCGTCGCGCGTTGCCGGCGAAGGATTCCGCGATATGCGGGGTGGCCGCGACCACCTGATCGATCTGTCGCACCACCAGGTCTTCGATCATGCCGACGGTGCCGCCGACCAGCGGCCGCAGGACACGCGGAATCCAGTCCTTGGCGACGACATCCTCGCGGAAACATTCGTGCGAGTCGAAGATCACGATCGCTCCGGTGCGCCGCTTCAGCATCAATCCGTAAGGCAGCAGCTCGGGATCGTGGAAATGGTACAGGTCGGCTTTTCGCATCAACGCCTGACGATAGACCGCATAGCCGCGGCCCACCATCCGCCGCAGGCGATTGCCCCCATCGGGCAGACGCCGCACGTCGACCCCGCGATCCGGTGCATCGGCATCGACCCCGATCAGCGTCACATCGTAACCCGCCGCCGCCAGCGTGGCGCATTCCTTATGGTATATCCGGATATCGTTTACCCGGTGAACCGACGTCATATGGCAGACGACACCCCGATCCGGTTCAGGCTTGGTCACCTTGTGCGCTCCACCAGAGCGTCGACGATTTTGACGGCCGCCGCACCATCGCCGTAGGGCATCACGTCGTCTCGCCCGCGTGCCGGGGACGATTGCAGGATCGCGGCAAGATCGTCGGCCCCCGGCCGCGCGAGCCGATTCCAGCCGAGGTCGATCAACTCGACCCATTCGGTTTCGTCGCGCAACGTGATGCACGGCACGCGGTGGAAATAGGCTTCCTTTTGCACCCCACCCGAGTCCGTTGCGATCAGCGCGGCGGCGCTTTCGAGCGCATTCATGTCAAGATAGCCGAGCGGCTCGGTCACGACGATATTGGCCGCCGGCGTGATCGCCGCCCGCGCCAGGCTGTTTCTGGTTCTCGGATGCAGTGGCAGCACGATCGGGCGACCGGATCGACCCAGCGCATCGAAGATCGCGGCGAGCCGCACCGGGTCATCGGTGTTTTCCTGGCGGTGGATCGTCGCGAGCACGTAATCGCCGGCCGTCACCCCGAAGCGCGCGAGCAGCTCCGAACGCTGCGTCGCCCGTCCCCCGAACAGGCGGGCGGCGTCGTACATCACGTCCCCTACGTTCAGGACGCGATCGTCAGCGATCCCTTCGCCGCGCAGGATCGTACTGGCATGCGCGCTGGGGGTGAACAGAAGCGTGCTGACATGGTCGGTGACCCGGCGGTTCACCTCCTCCGGCATCACCATATTGTACGATCGCAGCCCGGCCTCGACATGCGCGACCCGAACATGCAGCTTTACCGCCGCCAGAGCGCCGGCCAGCGTGGAGTCGGTATCGCCGTAGACCAGCACCCAATCGGGCTTCTCCTCGATCATCAGGCGTTCCAGCCCCTCGATCATCCGACCCGTATTCTGCCCGTGCGTGCCCCCGCCGATGCCCAGATTGTATCGCGGCGCGGCGATACCCAGTTCGTCGAAGAAGACGTCGGACATGTTGGCGTCGAAATGCTGACCGGTATGCACCAGCACCTCGCTGACTCCAGGAACGGCGGCGATCGCCAGCGACACTGGCGCGACCTTGATGAACTGTGGGCGCGCGCCGACCACCGTCAATATCTTCACGATCGTTCTACCTCCAAAAGCGCGCGAGATGTCGTTGCGCCGATCGGTCCGTGCACCGGCACGTCACGGTCGCATCCCGGACGCGCTATACCAGCGCGCGAAATTGAACCAGCGCCAAAGCTGCCACGAGAAGCGTTGACGGCCCTCGATGACCGCATCGAACGCGGCGAGCAGCGGGTCTGCGCGGAGGAACGGGATTCCGGCGAGGTCCGTCGCCAGCTTGGCCCGCAATTCTGGCGCCAACGCGGTGAGCCATTGCTGCTCCGGTGTCGCGAAACCGATCTTGTCGCGCCGATCAAGGACGGCATCGGGGACGATCCCCCGCATCGCGGCACGAAAAACAGACTTTGTTTCTCCCGCAGGGGAAATGAGATACTCTTCCGGCAGCGACAACAGCAGATCGGCCAGCGGCCCGGTCAGGAACGGCACCCGGCTCTCCACCGAGAAGCGCATCGAGTTGCGGTCGGCGTGCCGGAGCAGCGCTGGTAGCCCGCGCTCCTGCAGCGATTTGGAGAGTTGCTCGACGACGCGCCGGCCTCTTGCGGAATGGTCGCGGGCGGGTCGCTGTTCGCGGAACTTGACGCCATGCGCTTCGAACGTGGCGACGTCGAGCCATGGCGGGCGGAAATCACGTCCGCTCCGCTTACGCGCCACGGCATAAAGCTGATCGGGCATCGCGACCCGGCCCAGCTCCATCATCGCAAGGCGATAGCTGCGCCCCGGCCAGCGCGCCCAATCGCGCGCGAAGCGGTGCGCGCGCGTCAACTCGCCCCGTTCCACCAGGCTCAGCAGCCGGAAGCCGGGATAGCCCGAATAACCGGCCAGCAGTTCATCGGCCCCCTGCCCGTCGAGCGTGACGACCGTGCCGGTCTCGCGCGCCAGACGAAAGACGCGGTATTGCGCGTAGATGCTGGTGCTGCCGAACGGTTCCTCCTGTGCGGCGAGCATGTCGTCGAGGTCGCGCAGCAGGTCTCCGGCATCGGCGCTGACCTTGTGCGCCTGTGCGCCCACATGCGCATTGACCAGATCCGCCCAGGGCTCCTCGTCGAGCGGGGTTCCCGACGCCACGTAGCTGAACGTCTTGATGTCCATCGCGGGAGCGACGGCGCGCATCGCACAGACCACCGCCGATGAATCGATGCCTCCCGAGAGCGCCGCTCCGACCGGCACGTCGCTGCGCAGCTGCAAACGGACGCCGTCCAGAAAGGTCTCGCGCACGGCGTCGGCCGCGGCGGCGAACGACAGATCGTCCCGCCGGTCGATCGTCGGCGCCCACCATCGACGCTGACGCGCAACTTCGCCCCGGGTCAGGTCGAACTCGATTAGATGCGCCGGTGCGAGGTGCCGGACACCCTCGACAAAGGTCTGATCCGAACTGTCATAGTCGCCATGAACGAGATAATCGTAACAGCGCTGCCAGTTCACCCGCGGCGACTGTCCGCGAAGCGCGACCAGTGCGGCCTGCGTCGATCCGAACAACAATGCTCCGTCGTCGACCACGTAGAAGAAGGGCTTGATACCGAAACGATCACGGCAACAGGTAAGCCGGTCGTTGGCGCGGTCGTGAATCGCGAAAGCGAACATGCCGTCGAGGCGCGTCAGGCAGTCTTCTCCCCACACCTGCCAGGCGGTGAGCAACACCTCGGTGTCCGAAGCCGTGCGGAACTGCGCCCCCCGCGCCTCCAGCTCGGCACGCAACTCGCGATAATTGTAGATTTCGCCGTTGAAGATCAGCGCCAGCCGCCCGTCGGCGCTGTGCATCGGCTGGTGCCCGGCTGCCGAGAGATCGATCACCGAAAGGCGGGCATGGCCGAAGGCGAGCGCACCGCCGCACCGCTCCTCGATCGCTACGCCGCGATCATCCGGACCACGCAGACGGAGTTTGTCGAGCGCATTCGACAGCCGCTGCTCCGCATCGGCCGGACGACGTCTCCAGAAGGCGCCAACGATCCCACACATGCGAACCTCTACGACGACGCGGAAAGCGGGCGCGTCTTGGATGAGAGCGCCGGGAGCGGGTTCGCCGCACGGGCGGCGCGAACTGCCAGAACAAGATACGCGCCATACAGGAGAAACTCACTGCATGCCAGCGCCCCCAACGTTCCCTCCAAACCGAACAGCCGCGGCGCGATGGCGAGGACGCCTGCAGTCGCCAGGAAATAGGAAATCTGCCACAGGCCCTGCGTGGCGAGACGCTGGGTCAGCACCAGGATATGGGAGACCGGGCTCGCGATAACGCGGCACAATACCGGCAAAAGCGCCAGAAGGAGAAATCCCGTGTCGGTCCGCCAGCCGGGTCCGACCACGAACGTGAGCGCCGGCTGGCCGACCAGTGCGACGGCAACGGTCACGACGGCTGCTAGGGCGAGCATCACCATCACGAAGCGCCGGATAAGCGGCAGGACCGAAACGCCGGCGCGCAGGCGGTCGCCGGCATGTTTCAGGAACGTCTGTCCTCCGGCGGTCGCGACCAGGACGAGGGGCGCGCCGATCAGTCGCTGCACCTGCGCGTAATTGCCTGCGGTCCGTTCGCCATAGGCCCCGGCAAACACCAGCAGCGGCAACGACAACGCGAGCACGTCGAGAAGCGCCATCGGCGCGGAGATCGCCGGAAAGCGCCAAAGCCGACGCATTGTGGCACGTGTTTCCGCCCAGCCCATGGACGACGGGAGGTGGCGCCAGGCCGGCAGGGTGGCGGCCATGGCCGCCGCCCACCCCACCGCCATCGCCAGCGAAAGATCATGCAACAGCAGCAATGCGGTGAACGCGAACACCAACGGCTGCACGATCTTCGCAGCCGCGAGTGTCGCGAAGAGACCACGGCGGGTGCTAAGCGCGGATCCCAGCAAGACCCATCCTTGAAATAGCGCGATGAGGCCGATCAGCGACAGGTCGTCACTCCGGAAAGGCAGATGCGCGCCGAATGGAAGCCGCAATGCCAACGCCAGCACCGCGATCGCGAACGGTACGGTAAGCAGCGGGAGCAGCAAGCCGGCCCGGCTCAGCGGCACGATCGACGCGTCTTCGGCGCCGCTCAGCGCCAGATCGAACCGCAGCGCGGCGATCGTCGCCACGATGCCGGCCACCGCGACGATCACCGCATAGGAGCCGAACGCCGCCGGTCCATAGGCACGCGCCAGAAACGGCATCACGGCGAGCAGGATTGCCTGCCCCGCTCCGATCCCGAACAGAGTGAGCAGAAGGTCGCGACGGATCACGCGGACATCGCCGTGCCGTGCGCGATGCTAGGCACGCACACCCAGGTCGGCCGCCAACGCGGCGAGATAGCGACCATAGGAACTCTTCGCCATCGTGTGCGCAGCCGCCTTCAGCTCCTCGACGGTCAGCCAGCCGCGACGGAATGCGATCTCCTCGAGGCAGGCGATCTTGAGCCCCTGCCTCGCTTCGACTGTATGGACGAAATGTGCCGCTTCGAGCAGGCTTTCATGCGTTCCGGTGTCGAGCCAGGCGAAGCCGCGCCCCAGCAACTCGACATGGAGCGCCCCCTGCTCGAGATAGGCCTGATTGACGCTGGTGATCTCGAGCTCGCCACGGACGGACGGCCGGACCTTGCGTGCGATTTCCACCACGTCATTGTCGTAGAAATACAGGCCCGTCACGGCATAGGAGGAGCGTGGGGCCGAGGGCTTCTCCTCGACGGAGACGACTTTCATCGCCGCGTCGAACTCCACCACGCCGAACCGCTCGGGATCGTTGACTCGATAGCCGAACACCGTCGCCCCCGCAGTCCGCGCGTCGGCCTGGCGCAGGAAATCGGTCAGGCCCTGCCCGAAGAACATGTTGTCGCCGAGGATCAGGCACACCGGATCGTCGCCGATGAACTCCTCTCCAAGTATGAACGCTTGCGCCAGACCTTCGGGACGTGGCTGCACGACATAGTTCAGGCTGATGCCATAGGCGCTGCCGTCGCCGAGGACACGGCGAAAGCTCGCCGCGTCCTCGGGCGTGGTGATGATGAGCACGTCGCGGATCCCCGCCAGCATCAAAACCGACAGGGGATAATAGATCAACGGCTTATCATAGACCGCCAGCAGTTGCTTCGAGACGCCCATCGTGGCGGGGAAGAGCCGCGTGCCGGTGCCGCCCGCCAGGATGATGCCTTTACGACGCGTCATGGTCATCCCCGTATTGTGCGGTGATCCAGTCCCGATACGAACCATCCTGGACGGCCGTGACCCATTCATGATGGTCCAGATACCAGGCGAGCGTCTTGGCGATCCCGGTTTCGAACGTCTCCGCCGGCGCCCAGGCCAATTCGTCGCCGATCTTCTTGGCGTCGATGGCATAGCGCCGGTCGTGCCCCGGCCGGTCGGTAACGAAGGTGATCTGCTCTGCGTAACGGCGACCATCGGCACGCGGGCGTGCCGCATCGAGCAGTCCGCAAATATGTCGGACGATGTCGATGTTGGCCCATTCGTTGCCGCCGCCCACCGCATAGGTCTCGCCGAGCCTGCCCGCCTCAAGGACGCGTCGGACGGCGGCACAATGGTCGGCGACGTACAACCAGTCACGCACCTGCTTTCCGTCACCGTAGATCGGCAGCGGCTTGCCCGCGAGCGCGTTCGTGATGACCAGCGGGATCAACTTCTCCGGGAATTGCAGCGGCCCGTAATTGTTGCTGCAATTGGTGGTGAGCACCGGCAACCCATAGGTATGATGCCAGGCCCGCACGAGATGGTCGCTGGCCGCCTTGGTGGCGCTATAAGGACTGTTGGGCGCGTAGGCAGTGGTTTCCCGGAACGGCGTATCGTCGGGGCCCAAGGCTCCGTACACCTCGTCGGTGCTGACGTGCAGGAATCGGAACCCTTGACGTTCCGCCTCGTCAAGCGACCGGAAATAGGCTGTCGCGGCGGTAAGCAACCGGAACGTACCGATCACATTGGTGGTCAGGAACTCCTCCGGACCGCGAATTGAACGGTCGACGTGGCTCTCGGCCGCGAAATGCACGACCGCTCGCGGACGATGGGTGGCGAGCAGCTGCTCCACCAGCGCCGCGTCCTCGATTCCACCGCGAACGAACCGGTGACGCGCGTCGTCCTTGAGCGACGCCAGGCTGGCAAGATTCCCGGCATAGGTCAGCTTGTCGAGATTGACGACAGGCTCCCCGGTGGCGTCGATCCAGTCCAGTACGAAATTGCTGCCGATGAAGCCGGCACCGCCGGTGACCAGGATCGTCACGTCACTTGCCCGTCGCTGCGATCACCGCCGCGATGACCCGGTCTTGGTCAACAGCGCTGAGATCGGCACTCATTGGCAGGCTGAGCACGCGCTCGGCAAGGCGCTCGCTTACCGGAAACGCTTCCCCCGCACCGTAATGCGCGTAGGCGGGCTGCCGATGCAGGGGACGTGGATAGTGGATGGCGGTCGGCACTTCGGCCGCACGCAACCGCTCCTGAACATTCGACCGGTCGTCGACCTGGATCGTATATTGGCCCCAAACGCTGGTGCGCCCTTGCCGGACAGCAACCGTCTGCACCCCTGCCGCCGCGAACGCCTGTGAATACCGATCGCCGATCCGGCGGCGCTGCTCGATCTCCCAGTCGAACCGCTCGAGCTTGGCCAGCACCACCGCGCATTGCAGCGTGTCCATGCGGCCGCCGACACCGATCCGGGTATGATAATAGCGCCTTTCCTGGCCATGCGTGCGGATTTCCCGCATTGCCTTCGCCAGTTCGGGGTCGCTCGTGAAGATTGCCCCGCCGTCGCCGTAGCAGCCCAGCGGCTTGCTCGGGAAGAAGCTGGTGCAGCCGATCAGCGACGTGTTGCAGCTCTTGCGGCCGTTATAGTCGGCACCGAAGCTCTGTGCCGCATCTTCGATCACCGCGACGCCGCGGGCGGTAGCCAGAGCGACGATCTCGTCCATGTCGGCGACTTGCCCGTAAAGGCTGACGGGCATGATCGCCTTGGTACGGGGAGACACCTTCGCTGCGATCAACGAGACATCGATGTTGCAGGTATCCGCCTCGGCGTCGACGAACACCGGCGTTGCGCCGACCAGCGCGATCACTTCGGCCGTGGCGACGAACGTGAATGGCGACGTGATGACCTCGTCGCCGGGGCCGATGCCCAGCGCCATCAGCGCGATGAGCAACGCCTCGGTGCCACTCGCGACGGTAATCGCGTCCGCAACGCCGACATAGGCGGCCAGTCGCGTCTCGAGCTGCACCACCTCGGGGCCCATGATGTACTGGCCGTGCTCCAGTACCTCATCGATCCTGGCGTGAACGTCCTCACGCAGGGCATTGTATTGTGCCTTGAGGTCGATGAACGGGATCACGCGTCAGTCTCCATGACATTGCCATCGACCAGGCGATACAACTCGCCCGTAGCCGGGCAGGCCGCCGCACCATCACCGGTCAACGGCAGCGGCAGCCGCTCGCCAGTCCTGCTCATCCATCCGATCTGCCGCGCCGGCGTACCGGCGACGAGCGCGAACGGACGCACATCGCGCGTCACGACCGCACCGGCCGCGACAAACGCATAACGGCCAACGGTTACGCCGCATACGATGGTGCAATTGGCCCCGAACGTCGCGCCCTGCCCGACCAGCGTCCGCCGATATTCGTTCTTGCGGCTGACCGCCGAGCGGGGATTGTAGACGTTGGTGAACACCATCGAGGGCCCACAGAACACATCGTCCTCCAGCGTCACCCCATCATAGACGCTAACGTTGTTCTGCACCTTGACGTTGGAGCCGATTACCACGTCGTTGCCGACATATACGCCCTGGCCAAACGAGCACCGATCGCCGATCCGCGCTCCTGCCGCGATATGGACCCAGTGCCACACCCTGCTTCCCGCACCGATCACGGCACCGGGATCGACGATCGCACTGGGATGAACCGATACTTCCTGCATTGCCCCGGAATCCTCAGTCGTCGAGCGGAAGCGAGACCGCAGTCCCGTCACGCGCCGCGCGGTAGGCAGCGATCAGCAACTCGAGCGATTTCAGACCCTCGCGCCCGTCGGTATGCGGCAAGTCGGTGCCGCGCATCACGTCAACCACGTTGCGATAGTAGAGTGGGTGACCGAAGCCGTAGACCGACGTCGTCTCGTAGGACGCGGCCCGTACGTTGGCATCGTAATCGCGCTCGTCCGCGAACGTCCAACGCTCCACCTCGTTCACGGCCACGCCCCCGATCCGCACCGTCCCCTTCTCGCCGATGACGGTGATGCTACCTTCGTAATTGTTGGGATAGGTCAACATGGTAACGCTCATCGCGCCAAGCGCGCCGTTGCGCCAGCGGACGTTGAGAACACCCGTATCCTCGACCTCGATATCGCGCGTCGTGCTCGTCATCGCCTGAACACGTTCGACCGGCCCGATCAGCCAGTCGAGCAGATCCACATAATGGCTCGCCTGATTCATGAAGGCGCCACCGTCGAACTCCCAGGTGCCGCGCCACTTGGCCTGGTCGTAATAAGCCTGATCACGGTTCCAGAACACGTTTAGCTGCACCAGATGGATGCGTCCGAACCGCTTTTCATCGACCGCGCGCTTCAGCAGCTGCAGCGTCGCGTTGCGCCGGTTCTGCTTGACGACGAAGAGATGCACCCCCGCGACATCGCAGGCACGCACCATGCGGATCCCGTCCGACCAGCGGGTAGCCATCGGCTTCTCGGTCACGACGTGCACCCCGTGCTCCGCAGCGACGATCGCCTGATCGGGATGCAGCCCGCTGGGCGTGCACAGGGCCACCGCATCGGGCCGCGCCTCGACCAGCATCTGCGTCAGGTCGGCATAGCCATCCACGCCATATTGCGCACTGGCGGCCTGTACCGCAGCCAGGTCGACATCACAGACCGCCACCAGTTCGAGATCGTCGGGATAGGCAGCGATAGCACCGAAGTGGTTGCGCGCGATCCGCCCGCATCCCACCACCGCGATACGGATCTTGCGGCCCGTCACCGGCGTCGGCCGCTTCTTCATTCCAGTCAGCATGGGTTATCAGAGCCTGAAGACAGTGAAGCCGGCATCGGCGAGGGCGTGCCGGTCGTAGAGCGATTTGACATCGGCGATGACGGGTTGATCGCCGCGACAGATCGCGCGCAGCGCCGCCGGCGTCATCGAACGATATTCGTTATGACCGACCGCCACTACGAGCGCGTCGACCGGATGGTCTTCGTCGATGCGGCCGAGTTCCAGCCCGGTTTCCGCGCGCAGCTCCGCGGCATCGCACCATTCGTCGCTGACGACGACCTCGACGTTCCACTTACGCAGTTCGGCAACCAGATCGATCACCTTGCTGTTGCGGATGTCCGGACAATTCTCCTTGAAGGTGATCCCCAGCACGCCGACCCGACTGCCGATCACCGGACAATTGTTGCGCAGCATCTTCTGCACGACCTTGCGCGCGACATACCGGGCCATGTTGTCGTTGATCCGCCGCCCGGCGAGGATCACCTGCGGGTTGTAGCCAACCTCCTCGGCCTTGTGGGTGAGGTAATAGGGATCGACACCGATACAGTGTCCACCGACCATTCCCGGGCGGAACGGCAGGAAATTCCATTTGCTGCCCGCGGCCTCGAGCACCTCGATCGTATCGATGCCGAGGCGTTCGAAGATGACCGAAAGCTCGTTGATCAGCGCGATGTTGAGGTCGCGCTGCGTGTTTTCGATCACCTTGGCGGCTTCTGCGACACGGATGCTGGTCGCCATGAACGTTCCGGCGGTGATGATCGCGCGATAGAGCGCGTCGACCCGCTCGGCCGTCTCGGGGGTCGAGCCGCTGGTGATCTTGCGGATCTTGGTGAGCGTGTTCACCTTGTCACCGGGATTGATCCGCTCGGGACTGTAACCGCAGAAGAAGTCGACGTTGTACCGAAGCCCCGATACTCGCTCCAGCACCGGCACGCACCGCTCCTCGGTGCAGCCGGGATAGACGGTGGATTCGTAGACTACGAGATCGCCAGGCTTGAGCGCCCGGCCGACCGTCTCGCTGGCACGCTCCAGCGGCGTCAGATCCGGCCGGTTCACGCCATCGATCGGTGTCGGCACCGTGACGATGAAGGTCGTGCACCCAAGCAACTGTTCCGGATCGTCGCTGAAAACAAGCTGCCGCGCAGCCGCCAGTTCGTCGGCAGAAACCTCACGGGTGGCGTCATGGCCCTCGCGCAGCCGGGCGATGCGGTGCGCGTCGATGTCGAAGCCGATGACCTTGTGCTGCTTGCCGAACTCGACCGCCAGCGGAAGCCCGACATAACCGAGACCGATGATCGCGATAGTTCCGCCGTCGATCGTCACAAATCTTATCTCCGCCTGCCCCGCCGGTGCGAGAACTGCATCTTACTCACACGTGTCGGAATCCCGGGTCCTTCTGCAACGGTGAGCGGCCGCGCCCGGATGGCGGCGTCCCTACCAGCGCTATTCCCCGCATGCAATCTGACGCACGATCGACCCCTCAGCTGTCGATCTGCAGCAATGCCGCCCCGTTGCCGCGCACGCGCGCGACATTGCGCTCGACGCTCCCGCGGCGGACCCGCCGCAAGCTGGATCCGTTGACGCTGCCGCTCAGATCATTGTCGACAACCGCAATATCATCCGCGAAATACGGCGGTATCGACTCCACTCTTATCGCGTTGCGCCACGCCGCCGCTCCCGCCGCAGCGATCCGGTTGCGCGCCACGGTCACGCCGCTGGTGTCGCCACCCGCGAGATAGAGACAAATCCCGTCTTGCAATCCTGTCGCGTCCGCCGCGCCGATGATCGTATTACCCGCAATCACGGTGCCTGCGTACCCACGCTTGTAGTCGCCAAGAAAGGACAGGAAAATTCCGGCTTGGCGCACGTCGCGGAATGCGCAATCCTCCACCCGGTTGCCGGCCCCGTTGTAGATGGACACTCCGCCCATGACGCGTTCGCCGACAAGCCGCTTGACGACGTTGTTACTGCCGACCAGCCGCACGATGTCGGTCTGCGTCGCGTCCGTCACCCGACAATCGACGACGCGACTGTCACTGGTGTAGAGATAGGCCAGCTTCTCGTGCACATCCGCCACGTTGCGCGCCAGCAGGTCACCGCGGGTCTCGCCCATGATGCCCCCGGCGAAATACCCGGTGATGAGCCGCGCGCCACGCCCGTCGCGCTCGAACCGGTTGCCGACGATGCGGTGTCTGCCGCCTCCCGTCGCCCTTATGCCGAACAGCCCGGTATGGCCACGCATATAGTTGGCGATGCCGCCGCTGAAGCGCGCGCTGATGGTGGCATCGTGGCAGGCCCACAGATGTATGCCGATCTTCGGAACGTCGCGGACGGTAGGACCGACGAACTGGAAACGATCCGCCCTGACGTAGATCAATCCGGCATGATTACGATCCTCATGATCGTTCGTGTCGTCTTCGATGCCCGGTCCGGCGATCGCGCCGCGTCCCTCGAAGCGGACATCGGGCGCGCGCACGTCAAACAAATAGGGCGGATTGGGCCGCGAGGTACTGTCGGTAACACGAACGATACCGTCAAGCCGGACGGTCATGGGACGATCGAGTGTCAGGGCTTCAGTCAGGCCGCCCGACGTGTCCATCGTGTAGGCGTCCGCCCCACGCGCCCGGATCAGAAGCGTTCCGCCACTCGGCGTCGCGGCGATGGCGCGCCGGAACCCCGCCATGTTCGCCTCGGGTGTGTTACCGACACGCGCGCCATGGTCCTCGACGTCAATCATCTCCGCCGCCGCACTGCGCGGCAGGCACGATGAGGAAGTTGCGCTGACACTGGCGCAGCTCGCTGCGAAGATGAATTCGCGACGTCCCAAGCCACGCCAGACCACCGGCGACCCGACCGTAAGGGTCAAACCGCTGCCTTGGAGCGAAACGAAATGACCGGGCTGGCAGGATCCGGGCTAGACGCGCCGGCCCTCGCCATCGCTACAAGGTCAACGACCCCATCGGCCGATGTGAATTCTGGCACCGCTTCTCGCAACAATGCGTGCACCGTCGCCACATCGTTGCGCGACAAGGCGGGACCCATCCGGTCGAAGAGTGCCTCCAAACGCTCCAGCGGCATGAAAGCCTCACGCGATTTCATGATCCTCGGATGACCGGTCGGTGTCGGATCGCTACCGATCAGAAGCTCCTCGTACAGTTTCTCACCCGGCCTCAGGCCGACGGTGGTGATGGCGATCTCACCATCGGGGTGTTCGGCATCACGCACGACCGCGCCGGAAAGCTCGATCATCTTGCGCGCCAGATCAACGATCCGCACCGGCTCACCCATGTCGAGGATGAAGACGTCGCCACCCTCGGCCATCGCGCCAGCTTGGATCACCAACTGGGCGGCTTCGGGAATGGTCATGAAATAGCGTGTCACATCAGGGTGGGTGACGGTCACCGGCCCTCCCCGGGCGATCTGTGCCCTAAACAACGGAACGACGGAACCACTGGATCCCAGCACATTGCCGAACCGCACCATTGAGAAACGCGTCTTGCCAGCGGCTTCGGCAAGCGCCTGCAGCGCCAGTTCCGCGATCCGCTTGGTCGTTCCCATTACATTCGTCGGACGCACCGCCTTGTCGGTCGAGATGAGCACAAAGTCTTTGACGCCCGCCTGACGTGCCGCCAAGGCCGTCCAATAGGTGCCGAAGGCATTGTTCCACACACCTTCGGCAACGTTCGTCTCGACCATCGGCACGTGTTTGTACGCGGCTGCGTGATAGATCGTGTCGGGGCGGAACGCGGCGAGGATATCGGCAATCCGTTGCCGGTCACGCACTGACGCGAGCAACGGCACAATCCGCGGCGCGTCGCCGCCGATACCCTTCCGCAACTCGGAATCGATCGCGTACAGGGCAAATTCGCTTTGCTCGACCAGCAGCAGAGCGGCTGGGCGCGCCGCCATGATCTGCCGGCACAATTCGCTGCCGATCGATCCCCCGGCACCGGTGACCAGCACGACCTTGCCCAGGATGTTGCGCGCGAAAAGCAGCGCGTCGGGTTGCACGGGATCGCGTCCCAGTAAGTCCTCGATCTCGAGCGAACGTATCGCGCTTACTTCGACACGACCACTCGCCAGGTCCATCAATCCCGGCACGGTGCGGACGTTGACTCCGAGCGGACGCAGCCGCTCGAGGATTTCACCCCGCCGAGTACCTGTGGTCGAAGGCATTGCCAGCAGAATGTCGCTAATGTCGTGCCGCGTCACCAGCGCGGGCAGGCGCGTCGCCGCATGGATGTGGACACCGTTGATGAGCGAGCGATGGAGCCTCGGGTCGTCGTCGACGAAGCCCAGCAGCTCCATTTCGCGGCTTCCCGCGATCGCGGATGCAAGCTGGCGCCCGGACGCACCTGCGCCGTAGATCAGTACCCGGGGCCGTCCGCCATGCACGCCAATCCGTCCGAGCATCGAGCGGAGTGCCAACCGGCTCGCCGCGAGCAGACAGAAGTAGAGCAACGGCTGGATCAATCCCACGGTTCGGGGCACACCGGCCACGCCCAGCAGCAGGAAGATCGCCGCGTAGAGCAAACCGTATACGAAGCACGCCCGCGCGATCCCGACGAGCGCCTCCAGGCCGATATGCCGGAACAAGGCGCGGTAGAGACCGAATATCCAGAAGATAGGAATGGCGCTCAGCGCCAAGCCGACCGACAACCATTGGTTACTGGAGAAATAGTTCCATTCGCCAAGTCGCAGGTAAAAGGCCAGCCAAACAGCGACAAGTGCGAGCGCTCCGTCCACCAGCATGACAATGAGGCGCTTGGCGGATCGCGGAAGTCCCAATGAGTCGTGAAGGATGCGTGCTATACCGACTCGGAAACCGACCGATCGTTCAGACAACGTCATCGTTACTCGCCGAAAACACTAACTCTGATTGCTCCGGTAGCGGCTGTTCGCTTCAATTCCTAGCGGTAAAGCCCGAAGCTGATCGCGATGCCCCCGTCCGCCACGCATTGCAGGCCATCCGGCTTGAAGGTCGTCAGCGGCCGAGCAATAAGGCGCGCCGCCCGCAGCCGCGGCATCGACCTTGATTGGAACCGCCTTGACGACGCCCTTCCTGCCTTTCGCACTGCCCGATGTAGGGGATGAAGAGATGCGTGCGGTCACGAACGCCATGGCCTCAGGGTGGATGACGACAGGACCGGTGACACGGCAATTCGAACAGGATTTCGCAACCTATCTTGGTGACGATCTGAACGCGATTGCCGTCAATTCGGCCACCGCAGGGCTCCATCTTGCGCTTGAGGCGCTGGGCATCGGGGCGGGTGACGAGGTGATCGCACCGTCGCTGACCTTCACGGCCACGGTCGAAGTGGCGCGTTATCTCAACGCCGACGTCGTCCTGGTCGACGTCGATCCGGTAACCCTCACGATGTCGCCGGAGGCGGTCCGCTCCGCGATCACCCCCCGTACCAAAGCGATCATGCCGGTGCATTATGCCGGTCTCGCCTGCGACATGGCGCCGCTGCTCGCGATCGCCCGCGAGGCGGGTCTGCGCGTGGTGGAGGATGCAGCGCATGCGCTTCCCACCACCTACGACGGCCGGCTGGTCGGCACGCTCGACAGCGACGTCACCGTCTTCAGCTTCTACGCCAACAAGACCATGACGACCGGCGAAGGCGGCATGATCGTCACCCGTGACTCCGAACTCGCCAAGCGGATGAAAGTCATGCGCCTGCACGGCATCGACCGCGACGCGTTCGACCGCTTCAGCTCGTCCAAACCAAGCTGGTATTATGAGATCGTGGCGCCGGGATTCAAATACAACCTGACTGATACCGCGTCTGCGATCGGTCGCGTTCAGCTTTCCCGGCTGCCCGGCTTTCTGGAGCGCCGGCGCGCCTTGGCCGGCCGCTACTTCGACTTGCTTGCCGACCTGCCGCTGATCCTGCCGGCCGACGCGCCACGGGGCGAAACGCATGCCTGGCATCTGTATGTCGTGCGCCTCACCGACGCGGCAATCGGTCGCGGCCTCACCCGGGACGGCGTCGTAGCGGATCTGATCGCCGGCGGGATCGGAATAAGTGTCCACTATGTACCGCTCCATCGCCAGCCATATTGGCGTGACCGGTACGGCCTCACATCCGCAGAATTCCCCGTCACCGACGACGCCTATCAGCGTATGTTTACCTTGCCGCTTTATACCCGCATGACCGACGCAGATCAGGATCGGGTCGTCGAAACGTTGCGGACCGTACTTACATGATCCCGAAGCGCCTCTTTGACCTGTTCGTCAGCGGTATTGGATTGCTTCTCCTGTCACCGCTGCTTGTCGCGGTCGCAGTGGCGATCAAGCTGGACTCGCCCGGTCCGGTCTTCTTTCGTCAGGTTCGCATCGGTCGTGCCGGCAAACCATTCCGTATCCACAAATATCGCACCATGCGTGTCGCACTTTCGGGTGAAACTCGCGAGATCACGGTCGGCCGCGATCCGCGGATCACGCGCATCGGCCATCATCTGCGGCGCTCCAAGATCGACGAATTGCCGCAGCTGTTCGACGTGTTTCGCGGAGCGATGAGCATCGTCGGCCCTCGGCCCGAGGTGCCACGCTATGTAGAACATTATGCGGACAGTCTGCGTGATATCATTTTGAGCGTTCGACCGGGTATTACCGATGAATCCTCACTACACTTTATTGATGAAGCTGAACTCCTGTCTCATCAGGATGATCCCGAATGTTATTACATTGAACACATCATACCGATAAAAAATAGCTACCATGCAAAGTATGTCGACAATCTTTCTTTAAGTCGAGATATCACAATTCTCCTTAATACCCTACGCCGAGTGCTTGCGCGGGTACATTAAACGATGATTTAATACATCGGCCGTTACAAATGCTGCACCCTCCGAGACGGCACGCCAACGAAACAGCGCCTACTGACCCTCTCATTCATGATATTATGGATCGCCCTCGTCAGGCATGGGCTCTACACCGAAAGCGCCTGAAGCAGGATAGAACGACGACGATCAGGTTGATCGATCACGGCGGCCAAGAGCTGCAAATTTCGGACAGCTTCGCTGCAGTGATGCGCAATGACTATGGTTCTGTATGTTAGCGGTTAACGACCGCTATGTCGACCTTCCCTCCCAACAGAATAGACCACGTCAGCGAGAACTTTGCCTTATGCACAAGTATCAGGAAAGGTGAACGGCATCTGCTATTTTTCAATTAAGAGTATTTTCCGGCGCATCAGCCGAACTCAGCGCGAAAGACGATCCCGATATAGCAGGGGATTACCATACGGTTATGCTTGACCCTCTCCACTTGACGACGGACACCGCGGGGCGCAGCTTGCACGCTATCCTCGGGCAATGTGCGCCCGGGGGATCGCGCTCGGATAACGGGAGTTTATCGATGAACGTCACGTCGCTCGCACGGATCGCCATCGTTGCCGCCGCCACGACGGTGCTGCTCCCGGGCGCCGCGCAGGCCGGGCCGGTCTTCTCGGGCAGCGGCGCGATCGTCCGCGCGCTGCCCGACCAGATCGCCTTCTCGCATCGGCAGGAATTGCTGGCGCTGCGCAAGGTGGCGTCCCGCCAGCAGCAGCGTGACGGCGGGACGCTGTCGGCGGACAGCCGCGCATCGATCCAGTCGCGGCTCGACGCGATCAACGCCCGCTATGCGCGCGCACTGCGCAACAACAACCCGCTCAGCGTCGACAGCAGCGGGCGGTCCAGCGGGGTCCGCGCGGACGCGGATTGGACACGCGCCGATCTGCTGACGACCGGACGACAGTAAAGCCTCATAATTTCCGTTAGTTAGCTGCCAATCAAACGGGATTGACGCGCCCGCCGAACCGCACGACATTCGTGCATCGATCGCTCGTGCGGTCCGGGGAGTTGTTCCGATGCGCTATATTGGTTTGGGGTTGGCGGCGGTGGCGATGATGTCGGCGTCGGGCGCGGTCGCGCGCGAGCAGAAGCCGGCCGCCGCGAATGATCCCAACAAGATCATCTGCCGTTCCGAAGAAAGCACCGGCAGCCGCCTCGCCAAGACCAAGCGCTGCATGTCCGCGCGCGACTGGGCGGCGGAAAAGGCCATCAACCAACAGGATATCGAGCGCGTTCAGGCCAATCGCTACAAGAACAACTGACGCTCAATCGATGTAGCCGAGCGCGTCGATCCATGGTTCGAGGATCGGCATCACTGGTGCCAATGGCGTGCGGTAGCGTTCCCAGCGTGCCAGCGCGCGGGTGTAGAGCGGTTCGGTGATCTGCGCGTAACTGGCTGTTTTTACGGGGCCGCGCGCCAGGGCGCTCGTGCGGTGGTCGGCGTAGTGCGGGTGCCATTCGAGATCGAGGAAGTTGAACAGGCCGCGCAGCTCGGATTCGAGGTCGGCGATCATCCGTTCGTAGCGGACGCGGTGGACCTTCAGCTCCGGGAAGAGCCTGATTCCGTTCTCGAAAATCGTGAAGGCGGCGTCGTAGACGCGGGCGGTTTCGTCGAGCGTGGTGAAGCTGCGCATCGCGGTGTTGAGCCGGAAGTTGGCCATGAAGCAGCTGAGCACCGCATCGCATGGATGTCGTTCGACCAGCACGATTTTCGCGGTCGGGAACAGCCGGCGGATCGTCGCGATGCGCACCATGTGGAGCGGGTGCTTGTCGACAAGCAGCCGCGTGCCCGGCGGCGTGACCGCATCTGCCTGATCGAAATAGCTTACCCGCATTGCGGCGGCCCCGGCATCGTCGAGCGTCGCCAGCCCGTCCTCGGTCAGCCCCATCGACTGGGTAGCGAGCGCGAGAAACGGCTGTTCCTCAAGGACATGCACGCCGTCGACGTTCATCAGCAGCGTGTCGAGCAAGGTGGTGCCCGAGCGGGGGAAGCCGACGACGAACACCGGCGCGGCGCGGTGTCGATCGGGCGCCAGCGGGTGCCACGAAGCGACCTGATCGGGCGTCAACCGCGCCGAAATTACCGCGAGCCGATCACGATAGCTGTCGCCCGGTGCGGCGGGATAGAGCGATTGCGCCGCCGCGTTCATCGCGGTGAAGGCAGCGAAGGCTTTTTCGGGCTGACCCTGCCGGTCGTAGAGATCGCCGAGCAATTGATGGCGGCGCAGCGGGTGAATCTCGTCCGGCACGCGCTCGGCCAGCGCGAGCGCCTCGGCGACATGGCCGCGACGACGCGCGACCCACGCGCGCAGGAAATCCAGCTCGATCGCATCGGGCGCGCGCGCCGCCAGCGCGTCGACCACCTGCTCCAGTTCGTCGATGCGGTTGACGCTTTCGAGCAGCAGCCCCAGCTCGACGAACGCGCCCGTATAGCCGTCAGTCAGCGCGATCGCGCGGCGCAGCGCCTGTTCGGCGCCGACCGGGTTCTCGCACGCGGCCTCGGCGGTGCCGAGTTCGAGCAGCACCTCGGGATCGTTCGGCGCGAGCGCGGCGGCATCGCGCATCACGCGCTGGCGGACGTCGAACCGCCCGGCGTCGCGCAACGCCTGCGCCAGGTTGATGTAGAGGCGGACGTCGTTCGGCGCATGGCGCACCGCCTCGTCGAACGCCGCGACCGCATCGTCCACCCTGCCCTCGGCCAGCCGCGCGCTGCCCAGGTTGTTCCACGCGCGATAGTCGCGCGGGTCGGCGGCGACGATCGCCTCGTAATCCGCCGCCTCGCCCGCGCCGGTCGCGACGCGCGCATGGGCGGCGAGCAGCCGGAGCTTGGCGTGCGCATGGCCGTCGGCGACCGCGAGCGCCTCCGCGGCGCGCCCGGCGCTCAGCAACGCGGTGGCGAGATTGATCCGCGCCGGATCGTTGCCGGGATCGAGCGCGAGCAATTGCGCGAACAGCGCTGCCGCGCGGTCGGTCTGCCCCGAATGCGCTGCGAGCAGACCGCCGAACTCGATGAGCGCGCGCTCGTCGGGGGTTTGCTGCAACGCGCTCTCGATCAAGGCGAGGCCGCCGGCGACGTCATTGGCGCGGGCGCGGGCGGTCGCCGCGGCGATCAGCTCGGAAACGTCTGTCATGTCGGCCTTCTAGAAGGTGATCCGTCGAAGCTGAAGCATCGTCCCTGCGAAACTTCACCCGTCATTGCGAGCGTAGCGACGCAATCCAGAGCCGGACCAGGACGCCCTGGATTGCTTCGCTACGCTCGCAATGACGGTGGATGGTCCGAACTCATGTCCTCACACCTAAAGCGGCGGGCGCGCGATGTCGAAGGCGACCGTCAGCCGCTCGCCGGCCGCGAACGGATGCGTGCGGTGCCACATAAAGGAGGGGAACAGCACCAGCCGCCCCGGCTGCGGCGCGATCGTCTGCCAGGGCGGGAGCGTGTCGCCGAGCAGCGTCGGGGCGTCGCCGAGGCTGAGCCAGCCCGCCTGCGGCGGCTCCCCCGGCTGCGCGTCGGGGAGCGCGATGTAACAGGCCGAGCTGATCCAGCCCGCCGGATGGACGTGATCGACATGATGCCCGCGATCGGTGAGCCGCACCGACCACGACCCGGCGAAGCGCAGCGCGTCGCGACGCGGCGCGAGCAGCGGATGCGCGGGGTCGGGAGCGGGCAGATCGGCGACATAGCGCGCGACCGCCGCGCGCACCGCGTCGCGCAGCCGTACGATCGCCGGGTCCTGTCGCGCGAACAACGGGCCGTCGGTCTGCGTCCCGCCGCGCAGCGACTGGTCGAGCGGCGCGGCGATCGTGCGGTGGAGCGTGCGCAGCGTCGCGGCGAGGTCGTCGATCGGGCCGAGCTGCGCGGTGAGATCGAAGACGCGCACGAATGCCTCGCCCCGCTCCAGCCAGTCGCTGCGCGGGTCGCCGGTCAGCCGCCACGCCAGCGCGGCGAGCGGCCACAGATCATGTGTCTCATGCGTCAGCCGTCCTTCGAGCGCGGCGCGCGCGGCGTCGGCGCGGTGCGCGCGCAACAGATGGCGGACGTAGCCGGCGAGCGCCTCGACATCGGCGATCGGAAGATGCGGCCGGTACAGGCGGTCGGCCGCGGCGAGCGCGCCATCCTCGGAAAAGGTGCCGGCTTCGAGCAGGTCGAGCGTGCGGCTTACGCCGACCGCGGCGCGCGCCTGCGCGACGATGCGGCGCGCCGCCTCGGTCTGTCCGGCACGCGCGACGGTCGCGGCATGGTCGCGCCACAGCAACCCGTCACGCGGGCGCGTCGCGAGCGCCGTCGCATAGCTGTCGGCGTAATCGCGACGGTCGCCGGCCTGCCAGCGCAACCGCGCAAGCGTGGCGTGGCCGTCGTACCAGCCGGGGTGCTGGCGGAGCACGTCGGCGAGAAACGTGGTGGCGACATCGGCCTGCCCCGCGGCGACCAACGCGGCCGCGCGGCCGAGCATCACCCCGGCGTCGAGCGGCGCAAGCGCGAGCGCATGGTCGAACAGCGCGACCGCGGGGTTGCCGGCCTCGAGCGTGATACGTGCGAGCGTGTGCGTGATCAGCGCGTCATCGGGGGCGAGCGTCGCGGCGCGGCGCGCGGCGGCGAGCGCGGCAGCGTGGTCCTGCGCGGCGCGTTGCGCGGCAGCGAGCAATTGCCACAGCGCGGCGTCCTCGGGGGTGCGGTCGATGGCGGCAGTCAGCGCGGCGATCACGTCGGCCTCGCGCCACGTCGCGACGGCGCGCGCGACCTGCGGGGCGAAGGCGGCGGTGGTGGGTGGAGGGGAGGACATGGTTTCGATCCGGCTTCGACAACAGGTTGATCGGTCCGTTCCGTCGCCCCGGCCTTGAGCCGAGGATCCGCTTCATCTTGGCGACCGAGAGAAGGAGCGGGATCCCGGATCAGGTCCGGGATGACGGGGTGGTGTTTGCCTCCGAGCCAACGGGAACGAAGCGCAACGCCCATCGCCGGCGTCCCCCACCTGGGCCCCGGCCTTCGCCGGGGAACGGCAGGGTCGGGTTCGGGCCGGGTGGATCGAACTCGGGATCGTGTCGATCTCACCATCCGTCATTGCGAGCGTAGCGAACAATGACGATCAGCGGTGTCCCCGCGCCCCCCAACCAAAAAGGGGCGGGTCCGTGTGGACCCGCCCCTCCCTGTTTCGGCGCTGCGAGACCCTTACAGGTTCAGCGTCACGCCCGCGTAGATGTAACGGCCGAGCGCGTCGTAGACGCCCGGGAAGGTGTTGCCGTTACAGACGACGCCCGGGCACGCCTGCGAACCCGTCAGCGGCGGCTCGCGGTCGAGCAGGTTGTTCGCGCCGAGGCGGAACGTGTACGCGTCGTTGACACGGAACGTCATCGCCAGGTCGAAGTAGCTCTGCACGCCCAGCTCGGCGAGACCCGGACGGGCGACGCCACCCGGGGCCGGGCCGCTGGCGCCGCCGTTGTTGAGGTTGGTGTTCGGATCGGTCGCGTCGATCTTCACGTTACCGAAGTAGCGCCACCGCACCGACATCCCGACGCCCGACGGCGAGCTGAAGCTCACGCGCGCGTTGTGGCGCCATTCCGGGGTCGGCTGGAGACAGGTGGTGCCGAACAGGCCGACGCAGTCGTACGAACCGCTGACGCCCGTGTCGGTGACCAGACGGTCGAGCCACGTGCCGTTGAAGTTGAAGCCCAGCGAGCCCAGCCCACCCAGCGGGTAGGAATAGCTGGCGCCGACGTCGATGCCGCGCGTCGCCAGACCACCGATGTTGCGGGTGGTGTTGGTGACATAGCCCTGCGGCGTCAGCCACAGCGAGCCCGCCGCGTCACGATTGACCAGACCGCAGAACTCGGTGTTGAGCGTCGTGTTGCAGGCGTTGAGGATCGTGTCGGTGCCGATCGTGGTGACCGCACCCTTCACCTTGATGTCGAAGAAGTCGACGGTCAGCGCGAAGCGCGGCAGGAACCGCGGCTGAAGCACGACACCCGCGGTGTAGGTGTCCGCGACTTCCGGCACCAGGTTCTGGTTGCCGCCGATCAGGCCGTTATACTGGCTCGACGGGTTCTCGGCGACGGTCTGACCGACGCGCAGGCCCTGCAACAGACAGCCCTGGTCCGCCGCGGTCAGCTCGCGGCCCGCGCACGGATCGCTGTTGCCGACCAGCGCGACGCGCTGCGGTGCGAACAGATCCTGGACGGTCGGTGCGCGAACGGCGCGGTTGTAGCCGCCGCGGAAGCGGATGTCGCGGATCGGGGCGAATTCACCCTCGAGCTTGTAGGTGTCGGTCGAGAAGCCGCGGCCCGCCGAGGTCTTGTACGACGAGTAGCGATAGCCGCCGGTGAACGACAGGTTGTAGATGAAGCTGTCGAACACGACCGGCACGCGAAGCTCGCCGAACACTTCCTTGACGTTGAACGAACCCGAGACCGGGAGCGTCGCCGCGCCCTGGCCCGACAGGTCGCCGGTCTGGAAGGCGATGTCGGTCTTCAGGTCGAGCGCTTCCTTACGATATTCGGCGCCGATCGCGAGGCCGAGGCCCTCGTTCGCCCACGGGCTCTTGATCCCGTATTCGCCGAGCTGGCCCGAGAAGCTGGCCGAGGCCACCTGCTCGCTGACGACGCCGCGCTGGAAGCCCGGGGTCGAGAGATAGGCGACCGCTGCCGGCGTCACGCTGTTGAGCGAGAAGACGTTGTAGGGAACGCAGTTGGGATCCTCACCGGTCAGCACCGAGCGGCAGACGGGCGCGCCGCCGTTCGGGTTCGACACGACGTCGAGCGCACGGCCGAGGCGCGTGATCGAGAAGTCATTGGCATAGGTCTCGGCGTAGTTCGTACGGCCGTACTGATAGTAAGCGTCATACGACCAGGCGCTGCCCAGATCGCCGCGCGAACCGAGCACGCCACGGAAGCTGGTGTGCTGCAGATCGTCCTGACGCGGGCCGCCCTCGACGTTGCGACGGAAGACCTGCAGGTAGCCGCGGTTGTACGGCTGGCCGGTGACGGGGTCGAAGAAGCTCGCCGCCGTGGTGTCGTTATACACGCTCGGATTGTAGATCGCCTGGCCGACGACGCGCTGGCCGGTCAGCTGGTTGGCGGCGTTGTTCGCGACGAGCAGATTGTCACGACGGCAGACGAACGCCTGCTGCGCGGCGCCCAGCAGCGGGTTGTCGCAGTTGATCGAGGTGGTGTTGCCGAAATTGCCCGACGGCGCGATCTGCGCGACGGTGCGGTCGTCCATGAACATGAACTCGGCGTACGGCTTGATCGCGTTCGACACTTCGTAGTTCGCGAAGAAGCCGGCGGTGTAGCGCTCGTCGGGGCGCTGGTAATAGTTCAGCGGGTTGAAGTTGAACGGCGTGCGGCCCGACACGAACGCCCCGCCCTGGCCGGGCTGGAAGAAGGTCGAGGTGAAGTCCGCACCGGTGCCGTCGAACGCGACGAACGAGCCCTGCGGCGAGGTCGCCGAACCGGCGCAGGCATAGGGCCGGCCGGTGCTCTGCACCACCGAGGCGGTGTTCGCGCTCAGCGAGCACGACGAATAGTCGCGGTTCGCCTGGAGCACGGGGTTGATCTTGCGATAGCCGGCGTAGGCAGTGATGTGGCCGCGACCGTCGTCGAAGCTGGTGCCGAACGCCGCGGTGACGTCGATCGTGCCGCCGTCGGTGCTCATGCCGCTCGGATAGCCGGCCGGCGCGCCGTAGGGCGAGCTGCTGTTCAGCGCCGGCAGGATGCCGCCGCCACCACGGTTGTTGTGGTTGAACATCGAATACTGACCGTCGAGGCGGAAGCCCTCGAAGTCGGTGTCCATGACGAAGTTGACGACGCCGGTGACCGCGTCGGCACCGTACACCGACGAGGCGCCGCCGGTCAGCACGTCGACGCGCTTGATGATCGCGGCGGGGATGACGTTGATGTCGACCGCGGCCGAGGTGGGATCGCCCGGAACGACGCGACGGCCGTTGACCAGCACCAGGTTGCGCTCGGCACCCAGGCCGCGCAGGTTGATGGTGGCGATACCGCTCGAACCGTTCGAGATGTTGCCGCTCTGCCCGGCGAACGCCTGCGGCAGCGAGTTGATGAGGTCTTCGGTACGCGTCGTGCCGGTCAGCTTGAACTCTTCGCTGTTGACGACGGTGACCGGGCTGGTCGCCTCGAGGTTCGGCGAGCGGATGCGCGAACCGGTGACGACGATGTCGCCGCCCTGTGCGGCCTTGTTGTCACCATCGGCGTTCGCGACCGGTGCCTGACCCTCGAGCGGACCCGCGCTGGCGCCGGTCGGATCGTTCGCGACCTGTGCCGCGGCGGGCAGGCTGCCCAGCATCGCGCCGGCAACGATCGTGCTGGCGAGCAGTCGACGCCTCATCGAAATCGTCTTCATAAGACCCCCATTTTGGAATAGCCGTGTTCTATCGCGCCTTTATTTGGCAGCGCTTGTGTCGACGCTACGAACGGCGGAAATGATGGGCAATCTCAACTGGTGTAGAATGCAACGAAATTTTGCATCTGTTGCAGCAGAGTTACACTTTCAGGCCGATCATGAGGGAAAAATGAGCAAACCGTTGATCGCCGTGCCTGTTTTTGGCGCAGTCCTGCTGGCGTGCCTGTCCGGCGCGGCGACGGCAGACCCTTCGTCGCCCGATCGCAGCGGGGTCGCCGACGCGGTGATCCGGTGCCGTACGATCGCGAACGACAAGGAGCGGCTGAAGTGTTTCGACGCCGCGGCCGGCGCGTTCGACGGCGCGATCGCCGCGCGACAGGTGGTGGTGGTCGACCGCGCCACGGTCGAGGCCGAGCGCCGCGCGCGGTTCGGCGAGCGCCGCCGCGCCGCCGATCTGCCGTCGCTGCAGGATGCCGACGGCAACAAGCTCGACACGCTGACCGGCAAGCTGGCGCAGGCCGCGCGGACCGGCGACGGCAATTGGAGCTTCACGCTGGCGGACGGGTCGCGCTGGCTCCAGACCGACGGTCAGGCGTTCGCGGTCGCCCCGCGCGCCGGCGAGACCGTGGTCGTCAAGCGCGCCGCGCTGGGCAGCTACAAGCTGACGGTCGGCCGCCAGCCCGGCGTGCGCGTGCGACGCCGGGCGTAACGCCCCCTACTCCCCGCTCGCCGCACCCGCCTGCTGCGCCTCGGCGAGCGTGGTCAGCTTGACGAATTCCTGCCGCCAGTAATCGCGCGGGCTACCGGCCAGCCGGCGCGCGTCGGCGTAGGTGAAGCGGCCGAGATAGGTGTCGCCGCGCAGCTTCTGGCCATAGGCCGCGACCGCGGCGGCAAAGGCCAGGTCGCCGGTCGGCGCGCGCGCCGCGGCGAGCGCGCTGGCCGGGATCGCGCGGGTCAGCTCGCGCGAGGTGGTGCCGTCGGGCAGCTTGTAGCGCAGCCTGACGAAGCACGCCTCAGCCCCGCGCGGCGCGACGGCGGGCGGGCGATTGGCGGCGTAGCGGCGCGCGGGCGTCCAGCCGGGCGAGCCCGCCGGCACGACCTCGTACAGCGCGGTCACCTGATGCCCCGCCCCCATGTCGCCGGCATCGACCGCGTCGTTGGTGAAATCCTCCTCGCGCAGCGCGCGGTTCTCGTAGCCGATCAGGCGATATTGGCTGATCCGCGCCGGATCGAATTCGACCTGCACCTTCACGTCCTTGGCGATCGTGACCAATGTCGCGGCCATTTCCTCGCCCAGCACCTTCTGCGCCTCCATCGCGCTGTCGATATAGGCGTAATTGCCGTTCCCGACGTCGGCGATCCGCTCCATCATCGCATCGTTGTAATTGCCCGCGCCGAAGCCGAGCGTGGTGAGCGTGATGCCGTCGTCGCGGTTGCGCTTGACGAGTTGTTCCAGCGCCTTGGTGTTGCTCACCCCGACGTTGAAGTCGCCGTCGGTGGCGAGGATGATGCGGTTGACCGCGCCCTTGCGGAAATGCGCGCGCGCGGTGGCATAGGCCAGTTCGATCCCCTGCCCGCCCGCGGTCGATCCGCCTGCGTCGAGGCACGCCAGCGCGGCGCCGACATATTTCTTCTGCGCGGTCGGCTCCAGCACGATCCCGGCACTGCCGGCATAAGCGACGATCGCGACGCGGTCGTCGGGGCGCAGCCGATCGGCGAGCCCGCGCAGCGCGGTCTTGACCAGCGGCAGCTTGTCGGGCCTGGCCATCGACCCCGAGGTGTCGACGAGGAAGACGAGATTGACCGGCGGGCGCGTCGCCGCCGCCACGTCATAGCCGCGCAGCCCGATGCGGATCAGCCGCGTCGCTGGGTTCCACGGCGTGACCGCGACATCGGTGGCGATGCTGAACGGCTGCGCGCGGTCCGCCGGGCGCGGGTAATCGTAGCGGAAATAGTTGAGCAGTTCCTCGGTGCGCACCGCCTCGGGCGGGACCGGCTGCCCCGTGTTCAGGAAGCGGCGGATATTGGCGTAGAAGCCGGTGTCGACATCGACCGAGAAGGTCGAGACCGGGGTGGTCGCGGTGTCGGTGATCGTCGCGACCGGGCGGCCGTCGTAGCGCTCGGTATTGTCGGGCGCGCCATAGGGGGCGGTCGATGCGGTGGTGCGCTGCGACACGCGCGGGGCGGGCGGCGCGGGCGGCGCGACGCTCGGCGTGGCGCTGAAGAACGGTGCCGGGGTGGGGAGGCTTTGCACCGACACCGGCGGAGGGGGCGGTGGTGGTGGTGGTGGTGGTGGTGGCAGGGGGCGCCGGGTGCCGGCATCGGAACCCCCGCCGTGGGTTGGTAAAGGCTTTCGGGTGGCGCCGCCTTGCAGCGCACCGGAGAACCCTCATCCACCACGGCGCGCGGCGCGGCGCCGGGCGGCGGGGCGTTCGACAACAAGGCGGGCGCGATCAACAGCGCGGTGACACGACGGGCGAACATGGCGACTCCCCTTTGCGAGGACCTTGGCTGCCCTCGTCGCGGATCAGTCTAGGCGTGCCTTGTGACGTTTCACCAGTGGTTATGGGAGGGTGAGCGACGTTCGATCCCGGAGCGATGACCGTGATTTCCGTCGCCCCGGATGACGCAGGTGAGCGATCGATGTCGATCCGCGCAGCATTGCCCGCCCGCACCTCGCCTTGTAGCGAGCCCCGATGCACGCCCTCCCCGCCCCGCCTGGTTGATCGGCGCGCTGGCGCTGCTGCTCGGCGGCTGCGGCGGGCGCTATCGGGCGGTCAGCGATACGCCGGTGACGATCGGGCGGCCCTATGTGGTGCGCGGGGTCAGCTATGTCCCGGCCGCCGCGCCCGATTACGACATGCTGGGGCGCGCGAGCTGGTACGGCGGCGAGAGCGGCAACCGCACCGCGCGCGGCGAGAAGTTCCGCCCCGGCTGGATCACCGCCGCGCACGCCACGCTGCCGCTGCCGAGCTATGTCGAGGTGACGTCGCTCGATACCGGCCGCGTGATCGTGGTGCGCGTCAACGATCGCGGACCGTTCGCGCGCGGGCGGATCATCGACCTGTCGAAAGGCGCGGCGCAGGCGCTGGGGCTGCGCGACGCCGGGCATGGCGCGGTGCGGGTGCGCATCGTCCAGCCGGACGAGCGCGACCGCGAACGGCTGCGCCACGGCAAGCCCGCCGCGGCGCGCCCGGACGCCGATCCGCAGGCGCTGGCGTTCTGGCGGTCGCAGCTGGCCGCGTCGGGGATGTAGGCGCGGGGGACGGCCCGTCAGCCGTCAGTCGCCTGCTCCGCTTCGCCTTCCCCGCGCAGCGGCGGCGCGTCCACCGAGGGCACCGTCGCGATCGGCGCGACGGGCGCCTTCGTGGCGGGCCGCTCGCCGCCGCCCGTGGCGAACGTTCCTTCGACGCGCGCGCTCTGTTCGACCGTCAGCGTCTCGTAATGCGCGTCGCCGACGAAATGCGCGCTGCGCTGGATGACGAGGCTGTCGACGACGATGCTGCCACGCACCGTGCCGGCCAGATGGGCGGATTGCGCGACGATCGTGCCGACCATCTCGCTGGCGGCGCCTTGCACCAGCGCGAGGCAACTGACGTCCCCGCGGACCTGGCCGTCGATGTGCAGGTCGGCCGAGGCGGAGATGTCGCCCGTGATGACGACATCGGCACCGATCATCGAAAAGGTCGCATTCTTGCTCATCGCTTCACTCGCTGGCTTCGCTGGGGCGGATATCCTTGCCGGTGCCGGCGGCCGTGGCGGGGCCGACGGCGGGGCTGACGATCGTCGACGAAACATGGCTGCGCGCCTCCAGGAAGGGACGGGGATCGGTGGGATGGCCGTTGATCCGCACCTCGAAATGCAGGTGGGGGCCGGTCGAGCGGCCGGTGGAGCCGATCGCGCCGATGACCTGCCCCGCCGCGACCTGCTGGCCGACCCGGCTGCGGAACGCGGACATGTGCGCGTAGCGGGTGAAGAGGCCGGGACCATGCGTCACCTCGACGCAATTGCCATAGCCGGAGCGTTGCCCGACGAAGCTGACGGTGCCGCGCGCCGCGGCATAGATCCCCGCGCCGAGCGGGCCGCGGAAATCCAGACCGGGATGGAAGGATCCGTGGCGGGTGAACGGGTCGGCGCGATAGCCGAACCCGCTCGAGATCGACTCCCCGCCGGCGGGCAGGACCTGCGGCATCCGGGAGATCGCACGATCCAGCGCGCTCATCCGCGCCAGGCTGGCGCCGAGCCGGGCGAAGCGCGGGTCGATCGCGCCATCGGCCTCGGTGGACAATGCCAGCAGCGGGCCGCCCATCGCGGCCTCGCCCGCCGACCCGCCGCCTAGCGCGCCCAGCATCATCCCCGGATCGACGCCCAGCCGCCGCATCATCGCCAGTCCACGCGCGCTGCGACGATCGGCATAGCGCGTCAGCCTTTCGACGAACGCCAGCTGGCGCCCCTCCATCCGCGCCAGAGCTCCCGCCTCCGGCACGGCGGCGTTGACCTTGTCGATCGTCCGGGCCGCTTCGCTGCGGCTGTCGGTAACCGTTTCGTCGTCCTTGCCGTCTTCGGGCAGCACACCGAGATGCGCCTGCGTGACCTTCTCGATGAAATCCTGCCGCCGTTTCAGGTCGGCGGTCACGTCGTCGAGGTTCCGGCGATAGGCGGCGACGCGGCTCTCCGCCTTTTCCACCCGCGCCTGACGACCGAGCAGCGCGGTTGCGTCGCGGGACTCATGCCAACGGATCAGCGCGAAGGTAGTGATCGACCCGACATAGACCAGCGCCAGCACCAGCGCGCCGGCCGCGGCCCGCTTCTGCGTGCGCGCCGGGAGCCGGAGAAAACGGACCTGCCCCTGCGCACGCATGATGAACTCGCGGTCGGGGAACCAGCGGTCGATCCGCGCGCGGGTCGCGGCCAGCCGCTCGCGCACGCGCAGGCACACGAAGCGCAGCCTCGACGGCGGCCGGTCCGGCTTGCTCGACACGATCCCGCTTCCGCTATCCCTGCCGATCCATGTTCATGGATGGCGTGGAGCGTTACGATGACAGGCGCGCGGCAAGATCAGCCGAAGAGCCTCGGTGCGCGGCACAACCCCTTGAAGAACATCGCCAAGAATTACCCCCTGCGCGCCAAGCATCGGGGAGATCCTGCAACGCCGCCTCTTCTGGCAGGCGTGTCTCCGCAGTCGATTGTTCCCGGCATCGGCGCCGAGATGTTAGTCGTCGAGGGATGGAAGAGACAATGATATTCTACTTCATTCCACGAACCGATGGGAATGCCGTGTTTATTTAATCGGCTTCCGGGTGCCGGGGCTTACCCGCCAAACGAAAAACGGTGCGGGAAGCCGCGCTTCCCGCACCGTCCGATTCGTCCCGCCGGGTGCGGGCGTCGCCGCCCGCGCCCGTCCGCCGTCACCCGAAGATGATGTCGCTCACGACGATCTTGAGGTTGGTCTGGATCGAGAAGTCGGCGATGCCGTCGCCGTTCACGTCGCCTTCCAGATAGTTGAGGCCATCGATCCGTACCGTGTGCAGCTCGCCCGCGGTCTTGGTGAACGCACCGTCCCCGAGCCAGGTGAACGGATCGACCGCGCCGCCGGTCTTCGCATCCAGCTGGCTGAGGTCGATCTTGTCGACGCCGCGCGCGAAGTCGCGGATCGTGTCCTTCACGCCGAGGTTGACGAAGCGGAAGACGTCCGCGCCGGTGCCGCCGACATACAGGTTGTTGCCGGCCCCGCCGATCAGCACGTCGTTGCCGTCGCCGCCCAGCAACGTGTCGTTGCCCGCGCCGCCGAACAGCACGTCGTCGTCGACGACGCCTTCGAGGATGTCGTCGCCGTCGCCGCCGTACAGCGTGTCGCTGCCGCGCCCGCCGACCAGGCGATCGGCGCCGGTGCCGCCGTCGAGCAGGTCGTTGCCGTCATGCCCGTAGATGAGGTCGTCGCCCGCGCCGCCGAAGACCGTGTCGTCGCCGCCGTTGGCGTACAGGATGTCGTTGCCGGCATTGCCGGTCAGCGTGTCGGCGTTGTTCGAGCCGTAGAGCACGTCATTACCGGAGCCGCCCTCCAGCGCCTCGATGCTGACGAACTTGTCGCCCTTCGCATCGCCGACGCTGCCCGAATTCGACAGCAGCGACGCGGTGACGCCGGTGGTGGAGGTGCGATAGCTGACGGTGTCGAACCCGCCGTTGCCGTTCAGCAGATCGGCGCCCGCGCCGCCGATCAGCGTATTCGCGCCATTGTCGCCGGTCAGCGTGTCGTTGCCGCGGCCACCCTCGATCCCCTCGAAATTGAGGTAGATGTCACCGCGCGCATCGCCGACGGTACCGCGCCCGGTGAGCAGCGAGACCGTGACCGCCGCGGTGGAATCGCGGTAGCTGACGATATCGATCCCTGCGCCGCCGTTGAGGCGGTTGGCGACGCTGTTGCCGATGATCGTGTCGTTGCCGCTGCCGCCGATCGCATTCTCGATCGTCGCGCCATATGCGATGCCGACATTGTCGGTCAGTGCCAGGTTGCGCTGCCCGCTGATGAGCTGCGCATAGAGCGCGTCGTAGCTGGCGCGCGGGATCGGCGGATAGCCGAGCGCGGCGCGGTTGGCATTGACCTGCTCGAACGACAGCCGCTCGCGCACTTCCTCGATCGTCACGCCGCCGATGCTGCTGAGCGAGCCGGGGTTGAGGTTGATCTCCTGATTGGTGCGATAGCCCGAGGCATCGAGCGTGTCGTTGCCGCCGGCATCCCAGATCGTCACGATCGGCGCCTTGTTGACCGTGAAGTCGAACACCGTCTTGCCGGCGGTCGAGTTGAAGCCATAGACGGTGTCGCCGGTGCGCGTCGTGGTGTCGACGCCGTACATCTTCTGCACCGCCAGGATGTCGTGGATCATCGGCGTGCCACCATAGGCGAAGGCCATGGTGTTCCAGTCGATGTCACCCGCACCGATCGCGCCCGGGTTCCAGTACGACATGATCGTGTAGTTGCGCGCGTCCTGGTAATATTCCGCACCATTGGCGTAATTGACCGCGAAGCCGGGGCCGAAATTGTAATTGCCCGGGTGCGACAGGCCGATCGCATGGCCGATCTCGTGCGTCAGCGTGTTGAGGCCGTAGCCGCCGGGGGTCAGCTGGAAATTGCTCGCCTGGCTGGCCGATACCCAGACGTCGCCGACGATCCGCTCGGCATCGCCGTTGACGACGGGGTCATCCGACACGGTGCCGAACGGCAGCCGCGCATAGGCCTGCGTGTCCGGCGCGCTCGCCAGATTGCCGAAGTTGATGTCGGCCTGGTACGCATTGACCTCGCGGAACGAGATGTCGACGACATCGTCCCAGAAGCTGATCGCGAGCCGCGCGGCGTCGCGCTGCGCGCCGTTGAAGGCGGCGAAGTTGAAATATTCGTCGAGATATTCGACGTTGCCTTCATAGCGATACGAATAGCCGCTCGCCGCGAGCTGCTCCTGCGAGAAATGGAAGCCGAACGTCACCTCGCGCAGGTTGCTGTCGCCCTGCCGCGCCGGATCCGGCCCGCCGATCCAGCTCGCGCCCGAGCGGTTGAGATAATCGGCGATCTGGTCCGCCGACCAGATCGGCTTGCCGTTCGCGGCGGTGGTGCCGGCGAGATAATCGACCGATCCCTGCTCGGCGCTCAGCTTCAGCCCCGACAGCGGATCGACGAAGCCGACGTCCTTCTGCACGCCGCCGGTGCACGCCGGGCAGGTGCAGGCGACGTCCTTGAGCACGCTGTTCTGGTGCTCGCTGTGCTGGATCAATTGCTCGATCTCGGCGGTGTTTCCGATCGCCATGGCTTCGATTCCCCTCTTTTCATTCTCAACGGTGATGATCTGGTGGTGTCGCGCGCCGCGCTACGATCGCGGCGGCGCGCCGGGCAGCGTTCGCCCGCGGCGGACCGCGCCGGCCTGCCACGGCAGCGTATCGGCGAGCAGCGCGACGACCGCGCGGTCGAGCGCCGCGGCATCCCCGGCCGCGACGATGCGCGGCGCGGCGGCGAAGAACTGGCCGGCGTCGGTGCTGTTGCGGAACGGGCGGAGCGTCAGCGCGATCGCGTCCGTGCCGTTCACGGGCGCGACGGTCGCCTGCACCAGCAAGGTCACGCGCCCGGCCGCGAGCGCTGCGCCGCCCAGCGGGGTGGCGGCGACGGGCACCGGCGCGCCCTTCGCCGCCTGCTTCGTGAACGCCGCGCACAGCCGGTCGTGGAGCGCGCCGCTATCGATCCCGCGCGGGGTATGGACGAGGCAGGTGACGCCGAGCGCGGTCATGTCCTGCCAGATCGCCGCCGGGCTGGCGGGGGCAGGCGCAGGCGCGGTGCCTGGCCGATCGGGGGCGGCGGGCTGGTCGGGGATACGGGCGCCGGCGTCGACCGCGAGCAACGCCAGCGACGACGCCGCTGCGATCCCTGCCCCCGACCGATATCCTGCCGCCACTCCCGTCTCCTCCGAGGAAGTTTCGTCGGAGACTGTCTTGTCAGTGAGTTAGCGTCAATGGGGATTTAACTAAGATGTCATCGATAGATCATTTTCCCGACAACTGGTTCTTTGCCGCCACGGATCACCTGCAGAGCCAGTTTGATGAAACGGAGATGGAATGATCTGGACGAAATTTGACGCACCCCTAGACAAAGGGCGTGCGTCGGGGGTCGTGCGCACGGGGGAAGATGATAATGGCAGGTCAGCGTTCGGTGCAGTTGCGCCGGTGGTCGCTCGCGCTCGGTTCGAGCATCGCGGCGATGGGGTTCGCGTCAACAGCGCAGGCGCAATGTTCACCCGATCCGACTGTTGCCAGCAGCACGACCACCTGCACCGGAACCGATGCCAACGGACTTGCCGTCACCAGCGACAACACCCGCGTCATCGTCTCGCAGAATGCGACCGTCACAGCCGGGTCCGCCGCAGCAGCGATCTCCACGACGGGCTGGGCGACCAGAATCTCCGTCGACGGGATCGTCGACGGCGCCGGCAAGACCGGCATCCTCGTCACCAACAACCCCGCTTATTACGGGCGGTGCCCCGATGATCCCTATGCCGGCGCATCGGTTCCGATCACCTATTGCCCGCCGGGCAGCTTTCAGATGGTCTATCCGTCCAGCTCGGCGACGATCGAGATCGCGGCCGGTGCGACCGTCACCGGGACGCAGGCATTGCTGCTACAGCGCAATTCCGCGAACCGGAGCGGAGCGGTAAGCGCGAACCTGTTCAATGCGGGCACGATGACCGGCACCGCGGGTCCCGCGATCGTGGTCGATACCGGCAACAGCTTCTATTCGGTTGCCGTCTCCAATCTGGCGACCGGTACGATCGCGGGCGTTCGCGGCGCGATCGAGCAAGTCACCAACGCCGGCGCCATCACCGCAAGCAACGGCGTGGCGATCAGGACGACGGCACAGCGCGCGTTGTTCACCAATACCGGCCAGATCACTGCGACGGGCGGCAGCGCGATCGACGTCGATGGCACGCTGGTACTGACAAACAGCGGAACGATTTCGGGCGCGGTGACCGCGCGCGGCGGCACCAACACGCTGGGCAGCTTGATCGATACCCTGTCCGGCACCCTTGACGGCAATCTGACGCTGGGTTCGGGCGACGACGTCCTCCTCGCCCGCTATGACAACGGCCGGCTGGTGACCGGGATCACCGGCACGATCGATGGCGGCGCCGGGATCGATACGCTCCGCACCCGCTTCACCGGCGACGCGACCCTCGGCACCGTCGTGCTGCCGACCGGCTTCGAACGATTAGGCCTGGTCACCTCGACCGGCGGTACGGTGACGCTGAACAGCACGTTCGGCGGCATCTCGGGCTTGCTGCAGATCGGGGGTGGCGGCACCGTCGTCAACGACGGTACGCTGCGTGGCAGCGCGCCGATCGTGTCGGACACGTTCGACGGCAACGGTTCGGTCGCGTTCGTGAACGCCGGAACGATCGACGCGACCGGCGGCGACATCGCCGCCTACGCGGTAACGTTGAACTGGGCGCGCACGTTCGACAATTCGGGCACGGTCACCTCGGCGGTCAACGGCGTGTCGCAGAACAGCGGCACGTTCAATAACAGCGGCACGATCACCGCAGCCGGCACCGCGGTCAATTTCTCGGGCGGCCGCTTCACCAACGACAATGCGATCACCTCGACCGCAGGGATCGGTGCGAGCGTTTCCTCCTATACCGGCGCCGTCACCAACAACGGCACCATCACCGGCGTCACGGCCGGCGTTCGGCTGTACAGCAACCTGACGAACACCGGTACGATCATCGGCACGAACGCCGGCTTGATCCTGGGCTCCGGCGGCACGCTCGACAATCGCGCCGGCGCGATCGTCCGCGGCGATATCGTCCCGCAGGTGCAGCAGTTCTTCAAGGTCAGCAACGCGACCGTTATCAACGCCGGCACGATCGACGGCAACGTCCGCTTCGACGGATCGAGCGACTTCAGCTATTCGAACAATCGCTATTTCGCGGTCGCCGGCGGCGTGCTGAACGGCAATCTGACGCTGGGCAGCGGCAACACGCTGATCACCGAATATGCCAACACCGGCTCCGGCCAGTTCGCCGGGATCACCGGCACCGTCACCGCGACCGATGCCGCCCTGCTCTACCGCGTGCGCAACAACACCAGCATCGCCAGTGCGTCGATCGCCGGCTTCTCCTCGATCGGCTACGACCTGTACGACGATGTCGCGCTCACGCTGACCGGCGCGACCGCGCCGGTGGCGCTGGCCGGAACCGGTATCGTCGACGTGACCGGCGACATCGCTGCGACCACGCGCAGCGCGATCCTGGTCACGAGCCTGACGTCCGACCCGGGCGATACTGCCGCAACGCCCACGAACAAGCTCACGGTCACCAGCCGCGGCGCATTGACGCTGGACTATACCACCACCAGCAGCGCATTCAGCGCGGTCTCGGTAGGCGACGGCACCACCTTCACCAACGTAGGAACGATCACGGTCCGCAACCTGAGCGGCAACACGTTCAACCGGCCTTATGCCATTTCCGCCACGACGATCGTGAACGACGGCACGATCACCCTGGACGGCGCGACCGGGATCGGAGCGCTCGACGTCACCAACCGCGGCACGATCGCCCAGGTCGTCGGCGGGGCGGCGAGCCGTGGCCTCTACACCTGGAGCAGCGCCCTGCGGCTTACCAACAGCGGCACGATCGACGTCGGCGGCGATGCGGTGGTCGGCGGTTATGGCATGAACGTCGACAACAGCGGGCGGATCGCCAGCAGCGAAGGCCTCGCGATCGGCGTCGAAACGTATGGAAGCGCGACGATCGTCAACCGCGCCGGCGCGACGATCGCCGGTAACGGCGACGCGATCCGCGTCAGTGGCGGCACGCTCGACAATGCCGGCACGATCACCGGCAACGTCAACCTGGGCTATAGCTGGAGCGGGCTGTCGTACAACGGAGCCGTCTACACCGCACGGGGCGGAACGATCACCGGCAACCTGCTGTTCGGCGACGGTGACGACACGCTGGTCGCCTATGACGACGTCATCGGAGTGAGCGGTACGATCGACGGCGGTGCTGGCACCAACACCTATGTCCATGCCCGTACCGCCAGTGGTACCGTGACGCTGGGTGGCGCCTTGCCGACACGCTTCACTGTCGAAGGCGTGCGCGCGGGGAACGCCGATACGCAAGTGACGATCGCGGCCACAGCCCCCGTGACGACCGCGGTGAGCCTGTCGGGCGCCGGCAGCGTCATCAACACCGCGACGATCAGCGGATCGGTGCTGACCGACAACAATCCATGGGGTTACGGGACGGTGGCCGGCGCGCCGATCCTGGCGTCCTTCACCAACCAGGGGCAGGTGAACGGCGGCTTTAGCGGCAGCGTCGCCCGCTTCGTCAACGCCGCGACCGGCACCCTGACGGCCCAGGGTTCCATGGGAGCGGCGGTGCGGATCTCGCAGGCCGATGCGATCGACTTCACCAATGCCGGGACGATCGACCTTGGCAGCGGCGATGCCGGGGTGCTTCTATATTCCGACAGCGCCGTGACCGCCGTCAACGATGGTACGATCGTCGGCAGGCTGGCCTCGTCCGTGCAGAACCGTACCGATGTGGTCGCCACCCAGCCGATGACGGTATCGTTGATCAACCGCGGAACGATCAGCAGCAACGGCGGCAATACCGCGGTCGAGCTGGACGCGATCGACGATGCCGGCGGAGCGTCGTCGATCGCGCTCGACAATCGCGGCACGATCGCGACGACCGGAAAGGGCGGCAACGCCGTCTATCTCGAGACCTATGGCGCTAATGGCAACGGGGCAACGTCGGGCGGCACCCGGCAAGTCACCGTCACCAACAGCGGCACGATCCGCGCCAATGACGGCGGCGAGCAAGCGACTTACACCTATCCGGTCTTCGATCCGAACACCGGCCAGTTCAAGAACGAGACGTACACCTATTTCAACATCGCAACCGCATTGACGGCGACTGCGGACGCCGGGCATCCGATCACCCTCGTCAACACCGCGACCGGCACGATCGAGGCGAAGGGCGACCTGTCGACCGCCATCATGGCTTATGGCCGGCTCGATCTTACCAACGCAGGTACGATCGCGGGCACGAACGGCTACACGGCTTATGGCGAACCCAACCCCGGCGCGATCGGCAGCGTCGATTATGACGACCGCATCGTCAACACCGGCACGATCATCGGCTCCATCGCGACCGGTGCCGGTGCCGATCGCGTCGAGAATTACGGCACGATCACCGGCGACGTGTTCCTGGGCGACGGCGACGACACGTTCCTGCATCGCACGTCGGCGACGCTGACCGGCACCGTCGACGGCGGCAACGGCATCGACAGCCTGATCGTCGACGCAACCGGGGGCGGCACGGTGCGCGCCAGCCAGTTCATCAACTTCGAGCGCTTCAGCCAGATCGGCAACGGTGCGGTCGATTATGTCGGCGCGTTCAGCACCGCGACGATCGGCGTCAGCGGCGGCACGATCACGGTCGCCGCGGGCGAGACGCTGAGCAGCGCCGGCGCGATCACGATCACCGGCAGCGACGGCGCTGAGACGATCGACAATGCCGGAACGATCGCCGGGTCGGTCGACCTCGGCGCGGGGAACGACACCTATGTCGATCGCGCGGGCAGCCGCGTCCTCGGCACGCTCGACGGCGGCGCAGGGATCGACACCTATCGCGTCGCCTTGTCGGGCGATCGCAGCGGGATCGGCGCGCGCACCGGCTTCGAGCAGCTCGCGGTCACCGGCACCGGCACCGGCACGCTGGCGCTGACGCTCGACCAAAGCTTCGACAATGTCGCGCTGGCGGGCACCGGGCTGGCGCTGACGCTGAACGGCAACACCGTCGGCACGGTAACCGGCAGCGACGCGGCGGAGACGTTCAGCGCCGATGGCGATGTCGCGCGCGTCGCACTGGGCGGCGGCAACGACACGCTGGCGCTCGGCACCGCGACCGCGGCGGGCAGCTATGACGGCGGTGCGGGTAACAACACGCTGCGCTTCACCGCCGCTGCGCCGGTGACGCTCGCGGGCAGCGCGCGCGGGTTCGAGACGATCGCACTGGCCGGCAATGCGCTGACCGTCACCGGCACACTGGGCACGGCAGGCGAGACCGCGACGCTGGGCGACGGCGCGCAAACGCTGACGCTCGCCAATGGCGGAACGATCGCCGGGACGATCGACCTCGGCGCGGGGAACGACCGCTTCAACCTCGCTCCCGGCGGCACGCTGGCCGGCGTGATCGCGGGTGGCGATGGCAACGATCTCGCCACCGTCACGCTGGCGGGCGACCGCACGCTGGCGGCGGCGCTGACCGGGTTCGAGACGCTGGCGAGCACCGGAGCCGGAACACTGACACTGACCGGCACGCAAAGCTATGGCCAGGTGCTGGCGGGCACCGACCTGGCGATCGCGAGCAATGGGTCGCTGACCACCGGAACGGTGCGGATGGGCGGCGGCAACGAGCGGCTGACGATCGCAGGCGGCTTCGCGGGCGCGGTCGACGGCGGCGCGGGCAACGACACGATCGCGGTGTCGGGCGGCAATGCCAGCGCGCCGGTCGCCTTCACCAACGTCAGCAACGTCGAGGCGTTCGGGATGAGCGCGGGCTTTGCGACCGTCTCGGGCACGGCCGCGCTCGGCACCGTGACGCTGAGCGGCGGACGGCTCGTCGGGCTCGCCAATTCGACGCTCAGCGCGAGCCGCTTCGACGTCGGCGCGGGCGCGACCTTCGGCTCGGCGGGCACCGTCAACGGCAACGTCAATGTCGCGGGCATCCTCAGCCCGGGTGCGTCGCCGGGGGTGATGACCGTCAACGGCAACGTCGCGCTCGCCAGCGGGTCGCGCGCGCTGTTCGAGCTGACCCCGACGATCTCCGACAAACTGGTCGTCAACGGCGCGCTGTCGATCGCCAGCGGCACCACGCTGGAGATCGTGCCGGTCGGCACGTTGCGCGCCGGCACCAGCTACGACCTGATCACCGCCAGCGGCGGGATCACCGGCGGCTTCACGACCGTGTCGAAGCCGGCATCGCTGTTCGGGGTGATCGTCCAGCGCGCCGACCGCATCCAGTTGCTTGGTCAATTCCTGACCGACGCGCGCTTCTCGCCGCAGGTGGCGCGCAGCATCGCTTATGCCAATGCGACCTTGGCGGTGCAGCCGGCGACGAGCACGCTGTTCGACAGCCTGCCTGCTTTGGTCGAGGCATCGGGCGCGTCGAACGCGCGTGGCTTCGCACAGCTGACGCCGGAAGCCTATGCCTCGGCGACGCAGCTCGGCGTCGACCATGCGCTGTCGCTGACCCAGGTGGCGCGCGGCACCGGCTTCGCGACCGATCGCGAGGACGCAGGCGCGTTCACCTTCGCGCAGACCATCGGCCAGTGGCACACGCTGCAGGGCGATGCCGCGCAAGGCAGCAACGCCGCGCGTGCGCAGAGCTACGGCTTCCTCGGCGGGATCGGCTATGGCGACCGGACGTGGATGGTCGGCGCTTTCGCGGGCTATCTTAACGGGCGGCAGCAGATCGGCGCACTGGGCGCACGCACCCGCGCCGATGGCGCGGTGGGCGGCATCCACGCGCGCTATGGCGTGGACAGCGGCTGGGGCGTCAGCGCCTCGGTATTGTACGACGGCGGAACGGCGCGCACCGATCGCGCGCTGCCGGGCACGACCGCGGTGAGCGGGCGCTACGATCTGCACAGCTGGGTCAGCGATCTGGCGGCAAGCTACGGGCTCGACGCCGGTGATGGCTGGTCGCTGCGCCCGCGCGTCGGCGTGACCTATATCCGCACCACCCGCGCGGGCGTCGCGGAGGAGGGCCGCAGCCCGTTCGCGCTGCAGGTCGCGCGCGACCGGCATGTCGCGGGCTTTGCCGATGCCGGCGTGACGCTGGCGCGCAGCGAGGCGTCGGACGCACCGTTCCGGCCGTTCGTGACGCTCGGCGCGCGCTACCAGATCGAGGGGCAGCGCGCCGACGCACTGGCGGGCTATGCCGGGGGCGGGCTCGGGCTGACCGCGGTCGGCGCGGCGCGGACCGAATTGGTCGGCACCGCAGCCGGCGGGGTCGGCTATCGCCTGCCGAGCGGGCTCGACCTGTTCGCCTCCGCCTCGGCACAGACCGGGCGCGACGACCATCAGGAGACGATCAGCGCCGGCGTGCGGCTGCGCTTCTGATCGTGACCCCGGGGGCGGCCGGTGCCGCCCCCGCCCCTCATGCATCCCTTCGTGGGCTGCGCCGTTCGTCCCCTCGATTCCATTCGAGAAAGGACGAGCATCATGGCGATCTTCAACAAGGACATGGTCGCGCTCGCGGGCAAGAACGAGCTGTGGCAGAAGGAAGTGTACCGCGACGCCAAGGTGCAGATCGTGCTGATGGCGATCCCCGCCGGCGAGGAGATCGGGATGGAGACGCACCGCGCCGACCAGACCACCTTCGTCGTCGAGGGCGAGGCGAAGGTGACGATCGACGGCCACAACACCACCGCCGGGCCGAACCACCTGGTCGTCGTGCCGAAGGGCGCCGAGCACAATATCGTCAACAAGGGCACGGGCGTGCTGAAGCTGTTCTCGGTCTACGCCCCGCCCGCCGAGCCCGAGGGCGCGGCGTTCAAGACCAAGGCGGAGGCCGAGGAAGCCGAGAAGGGCCTGCTCGCCAAGGCGGCGGAGAAGGTGAAGGACGTCATCGGCGGGTGATGCGGGAAGTCGCGGATGAGGGGGCGTCGTGGTTTGCCCCCAAGTCCGGGATGACGCCATAATCCAAACCGGCATCGTCATTGCGAGCGCAGCGAAGCAATCCAGGGCGTCCTGATCCGGCCCTGGATTGCTTCGCTGCGCTCGCGATGACGGACATGGGTTGGGCCCTGTCATCCTGATCTGGCGAAACCCGCCGTGCGCTTTTCGGCCATGCCACGTCGCAACGTGGTGGTTAGCGGACAAGCAGATCAGAGAGACTCTGACCGCCTCTGCGGACGTTTGCGACGGATCGGAGCTGCGGCGGAATGGGGTAGCCGAATCTCAAAGCGCCGCAGCTCTTCACCGGCCTCACGATCCCCTAGGCGCGCAGCCTTGTTCAGCCAGTATCGATAGCCGCGGAGGTCATTTCGGTTGAACGCGTTCATAGCTAAGTGCTGCGCGCCGAGCGGGTCGCCTTTCCTATATCCGGCGTAGGCGAGTCCACTTTGGCTGAATCGCTCTGAGATGCGGCCAACCTTGCTCAACTCGCTACCCAGCTCCACCATCGCGGAGGTGTCGCCTGCAAACGCAAGGTGCCAGAGGATCGGCATTCGGTGTCCGATCTGATGATTGTCGCGGATGCCCCAGTAGCGCGCCCATAGTCGATCAACTCTGCCCATCGTCCCCAGCATGCCGACATGAAAGAGTGACGGCAATCGGGCGGACGGTCATCCGGTTCAAACGGTCGACTTTGGGCGTTATCGACCGCGATCCGAATAGCGGTTCACGAGCCAGCGAACCCCGAAGCCGACCGGAGTGGCTGCTAGGATCGTCGGCAGGCCAACTTCAAGCCAGAAGCCCGGGTGGCATTCTACGTCAGGCATACAGTCGCCCAAGCTGGCAGCTAAGGTCGCAAAGGCGAAGACGGGAAAGCCGATCAGCGCCGCCATTGCGCAGCCCCATCGGCCACCACGGGTTCCTCCACCCTGGTAGCGACTGTCACTCATCAGCTCAGACTACACAGTCTAATAATGTCCGCTAGTAAGCGAAACCCCGCCAGCGTCACGCCGCAGGCTGGCGCGCCCACCCCTTCTCCGCCGGCGCCAAAGTCTCGAGGAACGCCGCCGCGCTCGCGCGATATTCGGCGCGCTTCTCGTCCGAGAACCGCCCCCACGTCCCATACATGTTCTGCATCCGCGCATTGCCTGCGAAGCTCTTCTCGTGGCGCGCCAGAAAGTCCCAGTACAGCGCGTTGAACGGGCACGCATCCGCGCCGGTCTTCTTCTTCACATCATACCGGCAGCGCCCGCAATAATCGGACATCCGGTCGATATACGCCCCGCTCGACACATAGGGCTTGGAGGCGATCGCGCCGCCGTCGGCGAACTGGCTCATGCCAATCACATTGGGCATCTCGACCCATTCATAGGCGTCGAAATAGACGACCAGATACCAGTCGGACACCGCCTGCGGATCGACGCCTGCGAGCAACGCGAAATTGCCGAGCACCATCAACCGCTGGATATGATGCGCATAGGCTTCGCGCTTCGTCTGGCCGACGCTCTCGGCGAGGCAGCGCATGTCGGTGTCGCCGGTCCAGTAGAAATCGGGGAGTGGGCGGTGCGCGTCGAGCGCGTTGCGCGTCGCGAGCCGCGGCATGTCCCACCAATACATGCCGCGCATATATTCGCGCCAGCCGATGATCTGCCGCACGAACCCCTCGACCGCGTTGAGCGGCGCGTCGCCGCGCTCGTATGCCGCGACCGCCGCCTCGCACACCTCGATCGCGCCGAGCAACCCGAGGTTGAGGCACAGCGACAGGCTGCTGTGGAACAGATAATCCTGCCCCGCGATCATCGCGTCCTGATAGCGCCCGAAATCGGGGAGCGCGGCGGCGATGAAATGGTCGAGCGCGGTCAGCGCCTGTGCGCGCGTCACCGGCAGCGCGAACGGTTCGAGGTCGCCGAAATGGTCCGCGAAGCGCTTCGCCACCAGCGCCAGCACGTCATGGGTGATCGCATCGGGGGCGAAGCGTTCGGGGGCGGGATAATTGACCCCGCGCGGCGGCGTGTCGCGATTGTCGTGGTCGTAATTCCACTTGTCGCCCTCGGGCTTGCCGTCGGCAGTCATCAGCAGGCCGGTGCGGCGGCGCATGTCGCGATAGAAATATTCCATCCGCTGCTCGCGCCGCCCCTGCGCCCAGGCGTAGAAATCGGGGAGCGGACAGACGAAGCGATCGTCCTCGAGGATCTCGACCGGCACGCCGGTCTGCGCCGCCCAATCGTCCTGCGCCTGCCGGACGCGATATTCGCCGCCCGCGACGGTGCGGATCGCGGTCGCCTCGTGGCGCTTTGCGGCGCGCGCGACCTCGCCGGAGAAGCTGTGCGTGTTGCCGCGCGCGTCGAGGGTCACGTAATCGACCGTCCAGCCGTCGGCGCGCAGTTCCTCGGCGAAATGGCGCATCGCGGCGAAGATCAGCGCGATCTTCTTCTTGTGGTGGCGCACGTACGTCGCCTCGTCCCACACCTCCATCATCACCACCACCGATCCGTCGCGGTCGGCGTCGCGCAGGCTCGCGAGCGTGTGGGTCAGCTGGTCGCCCAGCACCGGGATCAGCATGGTCATGATCGCGGGAACGCCCCAATGCCCGTTTGGGGCGCGTGGGTTCAGCGGCGATCCGCGCGGGGCGCCGGAATGCCGCCCCACCAGCACAGCAGCAGCAGCGCGACGATCGTGGTGGCGTTGAGCCCGACGCCGAACTCGGTCGCCCAATAGGCGCTCCGCGCATCGACGACCGTCATCGGGTCGAACAGCAGCTCGGTCCACGCATTGTGGCTGGCGTGGAGCAGCACCGCCGGCCACAGCGAGCGCGCGCGCAGCGACAGCCACGCCGCGATCCCGCCCATCGCGATCGTCCCGACGCCGAAGCAGGCGAGCGTGAACGGCAGCGGCGCGCCGGCGCTGTAATCGGCGAACACGATGCTCGGGATGTGCCACGCGAACCACACGAACCCGCTGACGAAGGCGACGCCCGCGAACGACATCCGCTCGGCGAGCGCGGGGACCAGCAGCCCGCGCCAACCGATCTCCTCGCCCAGTGCGCCCGCCGCGGCCTGCGCGACCCCGATCGTCGCGACCAGCAGCGCCGCCGCGAGCGTCGCCGCGCCCGGCCCCAGCCCCAGCGCGGCGCGCGCGGTCGCATCGAAGGCAGCGAAGCGCGCGGGCGCGAGCCCGGTCGCCCACAGGATCGGATAGGCCGCCAACGTGTAACCGAGCGGGATCGCATAGCCGAGCCACACGTAGCGCCACGCCGGCCACCGCCACGGCAAGGCCGCGACCGGCCGCCCGAACAGCCGGCAGGTGGCGAGCGCGGCGAGACCGGGCGTCCACATGAACGCCGGGCCGATCAGCGCGGTGAACGGACCGTGCTGGCCCGCGGACACGAAGACCGCGAACGGCGCGCCGAACATCAGGGTGAGGCCGAGGAAGCACGCGATCGCGGCGGCCGGCCAGGCGGGCATGTCGTCGTCGCGGTCCGCTGCGGGCGTCATGCCGGGTCTTATGCCGGAGAAATCAGCGATACGGGTATGTTATCTCCGGTCGACACGCCGACCAACCACTCCCCTCCCTTTCAAGGGAGGGGAGAAGGATCACGACACCGGCGACCCGCCGATCGGCAGCAGGAAGCGCACCGATTGCTGCTCGCCCGAACAGGCCAGCGCGCCTTCGGGGCGGAAGCTGCTGGTGAAGCGCATGCCCTTCGCGACGCCGTTGGCCGCCTCGTCGAAGATGAACGGCGGATAGGCGATCACGACGCGCGGCGCGATCGTCCGGCCATCGGGCGCGATGTCGAACGCGGTGCGCACCCAGCCTTCGAACCCCAGCCGCTGCGCCTCCATCGGGAAATCGTTCGGCCCGGTCCCGAAGCTGCGGATCGCCGGGGTGACCCCGATCATCGCGCATTGCTCGGCGGTCAGCCCGGTGCGGTCGAACACCGTGCGCGCGGCGGTCAGGTCGCCCTTGCCGGCGAGCACATTGGCCTCCGCGAGCAGGCCGGCGATCCGCAACGGATGGCGCGCGGACAAGGCGTCATTGTCGTTCACCTGCCGCAGCAGCGCCGCGGCATCCTCGGGCGGCCCCTTGCGCCAGCGCGGCTGCGCGATCAGCAGCCGCAGCGTCGCGGCGACCAGCGGGTCCTTCGCGAAATCGGGCTGCGTCAACAAGGTACGCAGCCGCGCCCGCTCCCGGTCGATCCCGTCGGAACCGGACTCGCCCGACTGAATCGCGAAGAAGCCGCGCACCGGCACGGGCGCGCCGAGCGCATCGACCGCGCTGCGCGCCGCGGCGACCAACGCCGGCTTTTCCTTGTCGTCGGCGACCGGATTGTCGACCAGCGCGAGCGCCGCCTGCGCCTGTTTCGCGCGATCGCCGCGCGCGGTCGCCTCCGCCAGCGCGGCGCGTTGCAGCGGCAGCGCCGAGGCGGCGGACAGCTCCGCCCAGGCCGGCGTCCCCGCCCCTTTTCCGCCAGCCACGCCGTCGCGATCTCGCCCAGCGGCGCGGTCAGCGCAGGCGCGCGATCGGCGGTGACGCAGCGCAGCTCGACGCGGGTGGTGTAGCGGAACAAGGCCGGGATCTTGCGCGCATCCTCGGGACGCCACGACCAGTCGGCGACCGCGCGTGCGAAGGCGATCGCCTTCTCGCGCCCGCCGTTCGTATAGATCGGCGCGACGCCCGAGACGTGCCCGTCTTCCTCCAGCGTGAATTCGACGATCGCCTCGTCCTCGGGGGTCAGCCCGCCATCGCCGCACGACGGCGGCGCCATCGACGCCGAGGTCGTGAACGGCGTGTTCTGCACGCGCCCCGCGCCGGTATAAGCGAGGTACATGCGCGCATTGTCGCGATCCTTGTTCTTGAGCGCGGCGATCGCGAGGTCGGAGCGCGTCGCGATGTCCGATGCGCCGACGCGGCTGGTGAGCCCGCCCTGCTTGGCGAGGCTGTCCTTCAACAGCGCATAGGCGTCCTTCGCCCGCCCGTCGTTGAGCAGCACGCGCGCGCGGATCGTCTGCACCGCGGCGAGGTCCTTCTTGCCGAGTTCGGACGCACTTGCCAGCCGCAACGCCTCGTCGGTCGCGGCGAGCGCGCGGCCGTCGTGATCGAACATCGTCACCTGCGCCACCCGCAGCAGCGCGGGGATACGCGCGGCGTCCTTGAGCTGCGCGGCGGCATCGACATAGGCACTTGCCGCGGCGGCATAATCGAAATCGCGTTGCGCGCGGCGACCGAGCGCCATCTGCGCATCATAGACGTCGCCCGCGAAGCTCTCGCCCTTTTCGCGGAGCAGCGGCAGCCCCCGCGCGATCGCCGCCCTGCCCTCCGCGGCGCGCGATCCCTCGAGCAGGCAGCGGCCCTTGCGGACGTCGACCGTCGCGGCGAGCAGCGCGCTGCGCTTCGCCGCGCCGCTCGCCTGGAGCTGGTCGAAATAGGTCACCGCTTCGGCGCAGCGCCCGTCGGACGCGGCGGCGCTGCCCGCGTCGAACAGCGCCTGCGCCCCTTCGGCGCCGCGGCTGCGGCGGGCGCGGCGGCTTGACCGGCGATCGCCAGCGCGAGCAATGATATCGACATGAACCCTCCCGTTGCTCCGGCGAACACATCACGGCGGGCGCGCGCTGTCGAGGGAGGATGTGGCCCGGTGCGGCTGGCGGCGCTGGTGCTGGTGCTGGTGCTGGGGGCGGCCGCACCGGCCGACGACCCGCCGCGCTATCCACCCGATACCGTGCTGCTGCTGGTCGCGCCGTGGTGCGCGCCGTGCCATGCCGAGCTGGCGCGGCTCGACACGATCGCCGCGGCGGCGCGCCCGCGCACGGTGCGGGTGTTCATGGTCGAGGACGGCGCCCGCGCCGCGGCGATGTGGCAGCGCGTCCCGGCGGCCTATCGCTGGACGCCACCCGACGGCGAGCTGCGCCGCTACCGCACCGACGCACTGGCGCGGACCGCGGGCCTGCCGTTCGCGATCGCGACCGACGCGCGCGGCCGCGTCTGCGCGACCCGCGGCGGAGGGCTGGACGCGGCGCGGGTGGTGGCGCTGGTGAGGGAGTGCTGACTTCCCTCCCCCTCCCTTTCAAGGGAGGGGTCGGGGGTGGGTGGCGTCTAGGTAATACGGTTATCGAGAGCGCTGCGGGTGACCGTACTAGCCGGACCTCACCCACCATCGTCGGGTGATCCATGCCCCGCATGGATCAGAAATGCCCGGGGGCATTTCGACCCGACAATCCCCTCCCTTGAAAGGGAGGGGAGCCACATTGTTCTCTTTTTGTTCTTTCCTACATGCCCCTAACCTGCTGAGGTAACGGCAGGAAAGGAGGTCGAGTCATGATGATCGACACGCCCGTGCTGCTGGCGGTGGCCGCGATCCTCACCGCATTGGCAAACGTGATCTGGTCGCTGCGGCGCAAGCCCTGAACGTGCCGTCGTTGCCGCGTCGGTCTCGGGAACCGGCAGGCAGCGGCGATGCGCCCTCCCCGATCCACAACTACGTCGCGTTACCGCTCGCCGAAAATCTCGCGCTGGCGGCGGTCGAGTTCCTCGAAATAGCGACGGCGCGCATAGACTTCGGTCACGATCCCCACGACGCGGCGGTCGTCGTCGACCACCGCGATCTCGTCGGCGATCTCGCTGTCGAACGCCTTCAGCAGCATGTCGATCGGGGTCGCGCGCGTGACCGCCATGTCCTGCAGCGTGAGCAGCGCGGCGAGCGGGGTCGCCGCGGCCACGTCGCTGGCATGGCCCGCCGCGGTGACCAGGATGCCCGCGTAGCGCCCGTCGCCGTCAAGCGCGACGACCTTGGTCGCGGTGCCGAGCGGCACCGCCGCGCGAAATTCTCCGACGGTGAGGTCGGCCGGCACCGTGACGACATCGCGGCGCATGATCCGCCCGGCGGGCAAATCGCTCGTCCAGCCGATGTCGCGCGGGCTGCGCACCCGCGAGCCGCGCAGGTGGAGCCGCCATGTCGAGAAGGAATAGCCGAACAGCTCGCGCGTGACGGCGCTGGACAGCAGCGTGGCGAGCAGCACCACCCCCATCAGCGCGAAATCATGCGTGATCTCCAGCATCAGGATCGACGGCGTCATCGGTCCGCCGACGATCGACACGCTGAGCGCCGCCATCCCGACCAACGCGGCATCCTGCGGATCGACCGCCAGACCGGGCAGCAGCCGGTCGAGCGCCGCCGCGAAGATCTGCCCGACGATCGACCCCAGGAACAGCGACGCGAAGAACAGTCCGCCGCGAAACCCGAACGCCAGCGAGACGACCGACGCCGCGATCTTGAGCGCCAGCACGGTGGCGAGGAAGACGATCGTCGGACGCAGCACCAGATCGAGGTGCAGCGCGCCATGCCCTGCCGACAGCGTCTGCGGCGAGACGAGCGCCAGCGGGATCAGCAACAGGCCGCCGATCACCGGCCGCCACATCGTCCAGCGCCCGAGCCGCGCGGTCGCCTGCTCGACCGTCGCGACCAGCCGCATGATGAAGATGCCGAGCAGCGCGCAGGCAAGCCCCAGCACCGCAAAGGCGAGATAATGCGGCAGCGGGAAGGCGGGCGTCGCGGTGGTCGCGATCAGATAGGGCGCGATGCCGAGCGCATGCGAGAGCGACACCGCCGCGAGCGATGCCGCCAGCACCGGCGCGATCGCCGCCGGGCTGTAGGTGCCGATCACGATCTCGAAGGCATAGAAGGCGCCGGTCAGCGGCGCGCCGAACGCGGCGGCGATCGCGCTGCCCGCCCCCGCCCCGACCAGGGTACGCAGGTCGTTGCGCCGCAGCCCGAGCCACACGCCGAGCAGCGACGCCGCCCCGCCGCCCAGTTGCGCATAGGCGGCCTCAAGCCCGACCGACGCGCCTGCGCCGTTGGAGAGGATCGTCTGCGCCGACACGACCACGCTGTCGGCGGCCGGGATGCGCCCGCCGTGCAGCGCATTGGCCTCGACGACGTCGATCGGCGCCGGCACCCGGCGGCGCAGCGCCGCGGTCAGCGCGACGAGCAGCAGCCCGCCGAGCGGCAGCGCGAGCAACCGCCACGGATGGTGGATCGATCCCAGCGCGCTCAACCGGTTGACGCTGACGCCGTACAACAGGCTCTGGAGCCCGTGCGCCAGCATTTGCTGTGCGATCGCGAGCAGCCCCGCGACCGCGCCGGCGACCGCCGCCAGCGCGATGAACGCCGCCTCGCTCTTGCGCAGTCGCCGACGCTGGCGGGCGAGCAGCACGCGGAGCGACGGGGAAGCAAGCAACGCCATGGAGGTGCTCAAAGCCTCTGACGGCGCAGCGTCAATGGCCAATGTGCCGCCCGGCGCTGCATCGCCACCGCCGACCATTGCGGCGACCGCCCGCGCGCGGCATGATGGCGGCGCGCATGGGAGAGCTTGTCATGTACCGGATCGCCGCACCGTTGCTGTCGCTCGTCCTCGCCACGCCCGCGCTGGCGCAGCTCGCCCCGGGCGTGCGGATGCCGCCCGAGATCGGTCAGGCCTATGGCCGGCTGGGCAAGGCGATGATGGCGCATGACGCGAGCGGCGTGCGCACGGTGTGGGCCGAGGATTTCGTGGTCAACTCGCCCGGCGACGCCGTGCTGCACCGCGAAGAGGTGATCGCGCTGATGGCGCGCGACTTCCTCGACTATAAGGATTTCCGCAAGCACTTCACCTTCGTCGGCGAGAAGCCCGAGGTGACGGTCGTCATGGGCTATGACACGATGGTCCCGCTCAAGGGGCCGGGCGCGGGCAAGCAGGTGACGCGGCCGTTCACCGACGTCTGGGCGAAGCGCGCGGGCGGCTGGCAATTGATCGCGCGCCAGGCGACGATCGCCGCGGCGCGCTGACGCACCCGCTCACGGATCGACGTACGTCTTCCCGAACCGCGCGGCGAGCGCCTGCGCGTCCTCGGGCATCAGCGCGGCGGTCGTCGCGATCGCCATCGCATCGCGCGCGCGGTCGAACAGCGCGACGCAGCGCCGGTCGTTGAAGCGCGAGGTGTAGAGGATGCCGTCCGCGCTGCTCCCCGCGTGGATCTCGGCGCCGATCGCCTGCGTGCGGCGATAGTCGCTGCCGTGCAGCTCGGTAAACGACAGGCCGTGCGCCGACACGCCCGCATCGACCAGCGGGTACAATTTCAACGCCCGCCGCGCGACCAGCTCGCTGCGCGCGCGCACCCCCACGTCGCTCGACAGCACGTCGGTGACGCTCGGCACGCGCACCAACGTCTCGCCGAACGCGGTCTCCAGATCGAGCGCGAGGTACAGCAGCTTATACCCGCCCGCCGGATCGTCGTAGCGTTGCAGCGGACGCGCGCCGCTCGGGCCGAAGAACAGCGCCGACAAGGTCTTGCGATGGATACGGTGGAACACCGCGCCCTCGCGCATCCGGCGCAGCCGCAGCATCGTGGACGCGTCAGCCCGCCCAGCCCGCCGCCAGCGCCGCGAGCCGCGCGCGCGTGTCGGCATCCGCACCGCCCGCGAGCAGCGCGAGGATCGAGGCCCCCTCCCCGCCGAACCCGTCGAGCGGCGCGGCGAGCAATTGCAACTGCCCCCACGGGTTCATGTCGCCGAACGCGTCGAGGATCGGCTTGAGCCCGGCGAGCGCCGCACCGTCGCGGAACTGCGCCGCCGGATACCGGAGCTCGTTGCCATAAGGCACGCCGAGGATCTGCCGCCGTTGCCGCTGCTTGTCGATCGCCGCGGGGGTGACGCCGAGCAGCTCGGCGACCTCCGCCCGGTCGTACATCCCCCCGACGCGCGTCGCCAGCTCGGCGCGGAACCCGGCGGTGCGCGCCCGCGCGGCGCGCTCGGCGGCGAGCCGCTCGGGGGTGCGGGGGCGAGGTCGCGCGGCGCGATCGCCAGCGCCTCGCGCGGGTCCTGCGCGCCGACGATCGCGGCGAGCGTCTCCTCGCTGGCGCTGTCGAGCGCGCGCGCGACCGCATCCGTCAACGCCTGCATCGCGCGACGGCGCAGCGTGTCGGGGGCGGCGAGCGGGCGGGCGAGCGCAGTCATCGATTGTCCTTCCTGTCCGCGATATAGACGATCGGGACAGATTGGACAAGGTCAGCCGGCACGATAGCCGACCCCGATCCGGTGCGGGGCACCCGCGCGGCGGCGCAGCAGCGCGGACACGTAGCGCAACGCTTCGTCCTCGGCGGCGAAGCTGCGCACCAACGTCCGTCCCGGCGCACCGATCCGGCCCCAGGCGGTCTCGACGGTGACGCGCCCGAACAGGTCGCGCGCCGCTTGGAGCCGCCAGCGCCGGTACACCCCGCGCGCCGGGTTGCGCGCGACCAGCTCGATGGCGGCATAAGGGAGCATATCGGGCATCATCGCGGCCTCCTGCGGTGCACGCCGGAAGGTAGCGGAGCGGCAGGGCGCTGTCCGACGGATTTCCTGACTCACCGGCGGCGCGATGATTCAGGCGGTCGATCACTACCTCGTCATTCCCGCGAAGGCGGGAATCCAGAACCTCTGGCGTTCGTGGCGCCAACGAAGCCCTGCGCGTCTGGATTCCCGCCTTCGCGGTAATGACGTGGAATGTGAGGCTGATCACTGCCCTCGATACGGCGCGCACGTGCATCGGCGCTGCAAGCCCCGCAATGTCAGCACCAGATGCTTCAGCAGCTCGCGGCTATCTACGGACATGGCGGTTCTCGCCAACGCGCATATTCCGTTGGTATGAATGGGCGACTTAAGAATGGCTATTCAGACGTCACTTCCGCGCCGCCAATCATAGGGGTGGGTTTCGGACTGGAAGGTCCGGGTGCCATTTCGCCCCCGTCATCTTTTCTCGACGTCAACCAATCTGGCAACGACGGTCCATAGCGCTTCCACATTTCCTTGGTTGCCGTTCGCTCTTGGACAGTGGGCGGAGGTGAACCGCTGAGATCCTTCACTGGCATGCGCATCTCACTCAGTAGCCTGATCGCAGTCATAGCATACCTTTGCACCGGGACAGCGGCTGCCTTCCACCAAGCCCGGACATTACCATTCCCGATCCGATGGGTACGCTCGACGGCACTCTGCCGGCAGTAGGCTTCGTCAGCACATATCTTCGTCCGTTCTATTTTCCGCCTTCCAACCGTCACTTATACGGCCGAACCGAAGCCCCCTCCCCCTGTGCCCCCGCTGCCACAGCCACACCCCTGTCACAGCCGCGTAACCGAACCTCCGCGGTAACGTCATCTAACCCCGTCATGCGCGCCTCATCATCGGCCGGCGGCGAACGTCGGCGTCACAGCGCCCAAGGGGGAGCCACATGCTCATCAACCGTCCCGGCGTCCGCGTCATCGCGGGCGTCTCGCTCATCGCACTCGCCGTCGCCGCACAGCCCGCCGTCGCCGGCACCGCGCCGGATGCCGCCCCCGCCGGCACCGTCGCCGCGGTCGCGGGGCCGAGCGTGTCGGGGCACATCTATGACGCCACCGGCGCGGCGCTGCCCGGCGCGCGGATCGTCGTCGAGGGCACCGGCGCGCAGGCGACCACCGACCTGCAGGGCGGGTTCACGATCGCCACCCCCGATGCGACCAGCGCGGTGACGCTGCTGATCGACTATCTCGGCCGCCCGCAGGCGACGCAGGGCGTGACCGCGGCGGAGCGCGCGCGCGACGTCGAGATCGTGCTGCCCGCAGCCGGCGAGAACGGGGGCGACATCGTCGTGCGCGGCGCGTCGCTGTTCGACAATACCGCGCGCGCGCTCAACCAGCAGCGTACCGCCAACAACACGATCACCGTGATATCGTCGGACGCGATCGGGCGCTTCCCCGATCCGAACATCGCCGAGGCGCTGCAACGCGCGCCGGGCGTCGGGATCGAGCGCGATCAGGGCGAGGGCCGCTACATCAACGTGCGCGGTGCGCCGAGCGAATGGTCGGCGATCTCGGTCGACGGCATCCAGATCCCGTCGGTCGATCCGACGACGCGCGCGGTCGATCTCGACACGCTGCCGTCGGACATCGTCGCCAATATCGAAGTGACCAAGTCGCTGCTGCCCTATCAGGATGCGGATCTCGATCGCGGGCGCGGTCAACATCACCACGCGCTCGGCGTTCGATCGCAAGGGCTTCGCGCTTACGGGCATGGCGGGCGCGAGCTACAACCAGCTCGGCAAGGGCAGCGATTATCGCGCGTCGGGATCGGTCGGCGATCGCTTCGGCGCCGATCGCCAGTTCGGCGTGCTGCTGTCGGGCAGCTATTCGCGCACCGATCGCCAGCCCGACAATGTCGAGAACGCCTGGACCCCGACCAGCGCCGGGCTGCGCGTCACCGAGACGTTGTTCAAGGATTACGTGACGAAGCGCGAGCGGATCGCGGGCACCGCGGCGCTGGAATGGCGCCCCACCGACGCGACGCGCACCTGGGTGCGCGGCACCTATGCGCGGTTCGAGGATAACGAATATCGCGACCGGATCGGCATCACCTGGAACGCCGATCAGGCCGCGCCGGTCGCCGGCTCGACCGACACCGCCGCGACCTGGACGCGGACGCGGATCGAAAAGGCGCTGCGCCACCGCATGCAGGTCAACGAGATCAAGACCGTCACCGGCGGCATCGAGCAGCAATTGGGCGAAGGTCAGGTGCGCGCCGATGTCGCATATAGCGAGACGTCGCAGACCTATCCGCGCCGCGACGAACTGGTGTTCCGCTCGACGCTGCGCCCCACGCTGTCGTACGATTTCGGGCGCGACACCGATCTGCCGAGCTATTCGCTGTTCACCTCGAACGAGCATCTGCAGCTCGATCGCTACGGGTTCCGCGAGAACAGCTATCGCAGCAACACCACGAAAAACGACGAATTCACCGCGCAGATCCGCATGGACATTCCGCAGCCGCTGGGCAGCGGCACCGCGACGCTGTCGACCGGCGGCAAGTTCCGCGCGCGCAACATCCTCGCCGACGAGGAACGGCTGCGTGACCAGCGCGCGTCCGCCGCGCCGACGCAGACGCTCGCCGGATTGCTGTCCGATCAGGACTCGCGCAACTTCGACTATGACCTCGGCGACCGGTTCAATACCGGGCTGGTCGACAGCTATTTCGACGCGACCAAGAGCGCGGCACAGCGCCGCCTCCCGCAATCGGTGAGCGCCGATTACCGCGCGACCGAAAAACTGCTCGCCATGTTCGGGATGGGCACGTTCGAGTTCGGCGCGACGACGCTGATCGCTGGCTTGCGCGTCGAGGCGACGTCGTTCCGCAGCGAGGCGCCGAGCGTGGCGCGCGACGGCACGATCGGCAATGCGCGCGGCGACACCAGCTACACCGATTTCTTCCCTAATCTGACGCTGCGCCAGGCGTTCACGCCCAACCTGATCGGGCGTGTCGCGCTGACCCGCGCGATCAACCGCCCGAACTTCCCGCAGATCGCGCCGCGCGTGCTCGAGACGACCGAGGGCACGACGGTGCGCGTCGAATTCGGCAACCCGAACCTGCGCCCGACGCTGTCGAACAATGTCGATGCGGGCGTCGAATATTACATCCGCCCGCTCGGCGTGATCGCGGTCAACGGCTTCTACAAGGACCTCAGCGACTATCGCTACAACGTCACCGGGTTCGGCACCTACAATGGTGTCGCGGGTGCGGTGCTGAGCCGTCCGGTCAACGCGCGCGAGGGCAAGCTCTACGGCGTCGAGGTCAATTGGCAGCAGCAATTGTCGTTCCTGCCCGGCGCGCTGGGCGGGTTCGGGGTGTTCGCCAATTACACCTATACCGCGGGCGATGCGCGCTTCGATACGCCGTTCGGCGGGCGCACGCGCTTCCGCCTGCCCGGCCAGTCGACGCATATGTGGAACGCCAGCCTGTTCTACGAGCGTGGCCCGGTGAACCTGCGCGTCGCCTATACCAAGCGCAGCGATTATCTCGACGAGATCAACGCCGACCTCCCCGCGCTCGACCTCTATTGGGAGGGCCGCGGTCAGCTCGACGCGACCGGCAGCGTCCAGCTTACCAAGGAGATCAACCTGTTCGTCGAGGGCAAGAACCTCACCAACTCGGCGGGGGTGCGCTATTACGGCGAGCGCCAGCGCGTCTATGAATATGAGAAGTTCGGTTACACGATCTTCGGCGGCGTGCGGGTGAAGCTGTGAGGCGCGCACTGCCGCTCGCGCTGTTGCTGTCCGGCTGTGCGACGGCGACGCCGGTCGCACAGCCGGCGGCCGACACCGTGCCGACTGTCGCCGCGACCGCGGAAACCGATCCGGTCGACACCGCCGCGGATGCCGCGGACGATCCCGCGATCTGGCGCAACCCGCGCGATCCCGCGAAGAGCCTCGTGATCGGCACCGACAAGCAGGCGGGCATCCACGTCTACGACCTGAAGGGCAAACGCCTGTCGTTCACGCCGGCGGCGCGGCTCAACAACGTCGACCTGCGCGACCTCGGCGCGCGCGTGATCGTCGCGGCGAGCGATCGTGCCGACAAGGCGCACGGGCATGTCGCCTTGTTCACGCTCGATACCGCCCGCGCGCGGCTGGTGCCGCTCGGCCGCTATCAGTCGGGCGCGGGCGAGGCCTATGGCATGTGCCTGTGGCAGCGCGCGCGCGACAAGGCGCTGTTCGGGTTCGTGGTGATGAAGGACGGGCGCGTCGATCAGGTCGCGATCGACCTCGCCGCTGCGACGCCGCGCGTCACCACCGTCCGCTCGATGAAGCTCGCGACCCAGGCCGAGGGCTGCGTCGCGGACGATCGCACCGGGTTGTTGTATGTCGCGGAGGAGGACGTCGGGATCTGGCGCTTCGGCGCCGATCCGGCCGCGCCGGTCACCGGCACGAAGGTCGCGTCGGTCGACGGCAAGACGCTGGTCGCGGATGCCGAGGGGCTCGCGATCGCGCCGCGCGGACGGACCGGCGGATATCTCGTCGTTTCCAGCCAGGGCGACAGCAAATACACGCTCTACCGGCTACCGGACGTCACCTTCGCGGGGTATTTTCGCGTCGGCGGTGGCACCATCGACGGCACCAGTGAGACCGACGGCATCGAACTGGCGCTCGGCGACTTCGGTCCGGACTATCCCGGCGGGCTGTTCGTCGCGCAGGACGGCGACAATGCGCCGGACACACAAAATTTCAAATATGTCAGCTGGAACAAGGTGTTACGGGCACTCAAGCTGCGGTGAGTCGCACTTGACAGGCGATGGATGACGGCAGAACCTCGCGGATATGACCGGTTTGCTGCTGCTCCTGCTGGCGCAAGTCGCCGCTGCCCCTAACCCTCAGACGAACGACGTAATTGTCGTCGGGCGTCGCGCCGAGAAGGAGCTGGCGGCATGCCTCGCGCGGCAATGCCCGCCCGCCCAGGAGGTCGAGGCGTCGCTGCAAGCGTCCGTCGAACAATTCGCCGACGGCCGCTACCCCGACGCCCGCCGCACGCTGCAACGCGCGATCGACCGCAACAAACGCTATGCCGCAACGCTCCCGGGGCCGGTTTCCAGCCTGTATGCGACGCTGGCGACGGTCGCCGAACATGAGGGCGATGCGCAGTTGTGGCGGACCGCGTCGCGCAACAACCTGCTGACGTTGCGCGAACAACTCGGCGAAACCAACGTCGCGACAATGCGCGAGGAACTGCAATTCGCCGATGACATGGTCAGCCAGGGGTCGTGGCGGCTCGGCGACGACACCTACGCCAAGATCCAGCGCCGCGCGGTCGCGGGCGGGCGCAACGACATCGCCGCAGCCGCCGCGTTCCGACGCGCGTGGCTGGCGCTCGCCCTCACCCGCACGCACGACGCCGAGCGGTTCGCGGACGAGGCGGTGACGCTGGCAGGGCCGGGCGACGCGACGATGGCGCAACTGCGCGAGATCGTGCGGACGCGGATCGCGATCCGCAAGGGCGACGACGGCGCGGTCGACGCGCTGGCCGCCCGGATCCGCCAAGCCAACGACGGTCGCCCGACGTTGCTGTACGCCCCGCCGGTCGAGGACATCAATCCGCCCCCGCAGCTTGTCGACAACGGGATGCAGCGCGACCGCGGAATCCGTTTCGCCGACGTCGGTTACTGGATCCGCCCCGATGGCACGGTGGTCGATGCCGAGCTGTTGCGCACCAACGGGCTCGGGCAATGGTCGCCGGTGATCCTCAAACATGTCCGCGCGCGCCGCTACGTTCCGCTGCGGCTCACCGAGGGTCAGCCGGGGCTGTACCGGATCGATCGCTTCACGGTCCGCGGGACCCAATCGACGCCGACCGGCACGCGCCTGTCGCAGCGGATGGGACCTTTGTCGGTGCACATCATCGACCTGACCGAAACCGAGGCGATGAGCGACGCGCATCGCCAGCGGATCGCGCAGGGCATTCCGCCGACGGTGCCGACCGGGGTGAATTGAGGCGGGGCGTTCCCCGCCCCGGCCGCGCATCGCCGCGTTACGCGATGTGGAGCAATTCCATCCCGACGTAGCGCGCCTGGGTGTCCGTCATCCAGCCGGCGCCGACGTCGTCGCTCCACACGTCGACGGAAAGCATCGAAGCGGCGGTATCCGTGCCGAGCTTGAGCAAGGCGAGCTGTGGATCGTGGTCGGTCGGGCGATCGCCGCCGAATTCGGCGTTGAGGTGCACCGCATCGAACGATGCGCCGTCCAGCAGCCCGCCGGTGACGAGCATGTTGTCGAGCGCCTGCGCATTGCCCTGGAACATATAGCTGTAGCGCTCTTCCTCGGGCAGCAAGGTGTTGAGATTGGTGAACTTGCCACCCTGCGCCGCATCGGTGAGCTGGGTCTGCGCCTCTTCGAAATAGAAGCCGTTCCAGTCACCCATGATCGCGACGTTGAGCGACGGATCGGCGGCGAGCTTGTCGTTGACCCATGCCTTCACCCCCGCCGCCTGCGCGGTGCGCGCGGCATCGCCGGCGTCGAACGCGGGCTGGTTGGCGCCCCACAACGGCTCGCTGCCGCCGCGCGAGGTGAAGTGGACGTTGATCGTCGTCAGTTGCTCGCCGTGGAAATCCCACGTCGCGGCCAACGGCTTGCGGCTGCCCGCATAAGCGTCGCCGGTTATCAGCGTCGCGCTGCCGTCGACGTAGCTGACGCGGTCGAGATTGTAGAGATAACCGTTGCGGATGTTGCCGCCGGGCTCGCCGCCGGTCGACCCAGCGACGCTCGGCGCGATCTCGACATAAGCGTAGCGCCCGCCGTTGATCGCAGCGATCGCGTCGATCAGCCCCTGCGCGGTTTTCTGTCCCGACAGGTCGCTGCCGGTGCCCGCGCCGTCGACATCCTGGATCTCCTGCAACGCGACGATATCGGGGGCGCGGAGATTGTAGACGATGTTGCTGGCCAGCACGTCGAACTTGCCGTCGCTCGCGTCGAGATTCTCGACGTTATAGGTCGCGATCGACAGATGCGTCGCGTCGCCCTGTAGCGCGGTCACTTCCTGCGCGAGCGTCACGTCCTTGGTGACCGACACCGCCTCGGTGACGATCACTTCATAGGTGGCATTGGCGTAGTTGACGACGCCGGTGACACTCGAGAGCTGGTCGCCGATGCTGTACTTCGGGTCGAAGCCGTCGAACACCGCGCGATCGGCCTGCAACTGGATCTTCTCGGGATTGTAGTCGCCGGGCGAGATCGTGATCCCGCCGCGCGCGTTCAGCCCGGTCGCGCCTGCGCCGCCCGAGACGACGACATCGGTCTCGCGCCACTGATCGTCGGTGGTGTTCGAGACGACGTGCGGCGCATCGAGCGTCACGCGCATTCCCTCCAGCGCTTCCCAGAAGGCGATGCCGTCGGTGATCTTCTCGGTCGGGATCGTCAGCCCGCCCGCCCCGATCAGCACCGCGTCGGGCAAAGCATCACCGAAGCTGTCGACGGTGATCGAGGTCGGATTGAGCTGCGTCACGGTGAGCCCGCCGGTGCCGGCGCGATATTCGGACACGCGGCCTTCGATCGTCAGCGTGTCGCCGATGAACACGTCCTGCGGCGCCGAGGAAGTGAAGACGAAGATCGCATCCGAGGTCCGCGCGTCGCCGTCGCCATAATCCTGGATGTAGAAGCCGTTGCTGTCGATCGCGGTGACGACGCCGGTGGTGAGTACCTGCTGCCCCTCGAACGCCGACTTCGGCCCCATCCCCTGGATCGCGCCGATCGTGCGATAGCCGATATCGTCGTTGACGATCGTGCCGGTCGCCGTCGCGCGGTCGAGCGTCGCACCGCCGGTCGCACCCGACAGCGTTACCGAGAAGGTCTCGTTGCCTTCCAGCACGGTATCGCCCGCGACGGGCAGGCGGATCGTCGCGCTGGTCTGGCCATCGGCGAACTGCACCTTGCCCGTGAAGACCGTGCCGGGTGCGAAATCATCGGCGCTGGCGCCGTCCGCGCCACCGGGAAGCGTCACGCTCCACCCGGCCTCGACCGCGCCGCTGCTGCCGCCGACCCGCGACACGGTGAAGGCGATATCGTGCGTCCCGCTATTGCCTTCGCTGGTGGTGGCATCGGCAATCGACAGCGCGCCCGGCTGCGGTGCGCCCGCGCCGTTGCTGGTGAAGCGGATGTCGTCGATCCCGACCCATTCGTCGCTGCCGACCGCATTGGTCGTCATCACGCGGACCTGCAAGGTCGCGACGCCGTTCGCCGCCGCGGGCAACGTCACGTCGATCTTCGATTCCTGCGTCGCGGTGCCGCCGGTGGTCGCATCGGCGATATAGGCGGACGGCAGGTCGACCCATGCTGCCGTGTCGTTCAGCCGGTATTGGACCGCGACCTGCTGGATGGCATTGTCCGACGTGCCGTCGATATCGCGGACCAGCGCGGTGAAATGCACGTCGCTGCGCCCGCTCGCGTCGAGATAGAAGGCGAGGTACGGCGCATCGGCGGTGCCCGACCCTTGCAGCGCAACCACCGGGTTGGCGATCTCGAACTCGGCAACGCCGCCGGCGGTGAGCGCGGTGCTGGCCTGGTTCGCGATCACGTCGACGACGTCGCTGCTGCCGGTGATCGTGCGCGGATCGGTGCCGGTGCGCGTCGTCAGATCGTCGCCGCGAAAGCCCATGATGCTCGGCACCCGGCTCCAATCGTCATCCTGCGTGATCAGCGACGTGTCATTCCAGTCCTGCACCAGATCGCCAGCGCCGAGGTTCCAATAGTTCGTGCTCATCCGCCATCGTCCCGATTAACCACTTTCGTTGATGAAGCCTGTAGCCAGCGATGATGACGATGCGGTTGCAGCGCAGTGCGTTAGCCTGGATTGCGCTGTCGCGCGACTGCAACATCGCCTTGATAGAGCCCGCGGCGTTTACGAAGATTAACAGGGGTCCAGGATCATGAAGCGGATGATGACGGCGATGGCGATGGCCATGGCGACGGTCTTGGCGCTGCCCGCGCAGGCGGCGACGGTGGTGCAGGATGCCGGTGGCTCGCGCGGGTTGAGCCTCTACCAGAATGGACCAGTCGGGCAGTCATTCACGATGGTCGGGTCGGCGCTGACCTCGTTCGGCTTCCAGTTCCAGACGATCAGCACCACCAACGCCAATGCTCCGCTGACCTTCTCGCTGCTGGACGGCGGCACGCTTGGCGCGACGGTGCTCGCACAGGTGACCGGCCTGCCGGCCACGGGCGCGGCTCGTCAGAACTTCTGGTATGATTTCGATCTCGGCGGCATCGCGCTGACCGAGGGTGCGACCTACACCGCAATGGTGAGCGCGACGACCGACCGGCTCGGGCTGGTCTACGGCCCGGCCGCGAACGCGACCGCCGATGGCTATGCGGGCGGGCAGTTGCTGACCAGCAAGCCGGCATTCAACGCGGCGAGCAATTGCACCAAGGGCATTTGCGATGCCAACTTCCGCTTCACGAGCACCGACGCGACCGGCGGCGCGGTTCCCGAGCCGGCGAGCTGGGCGATGCTGATGCTGGGCTTCGGCGCGATCGGCTACACGCTGCGCCGCGCGCGCGGGGTGAAGGTGGCGCGCCAGTTGGTGTGACGTCGGGGGAGTCAGGTGGCGCGCACGAACAATCTGCGCGTCGCCTGCCCGCCGCGATCACGGAATGATGAGATCCCGACGACAGTTTGTGCCGCGCTCCTGCGAAGGCAGGAGCTCAATCTCGGATGGCTCCGCCTCCCGGACTTTAGGAGAAGTCTAGGGCGGTCGATATGAAGCAGGACGCCGGACCAAATCCGGGGCGACAGATATCGCCAGGGTGCGCCGTCAGGCGAAGTCGCCGAGGTCCTCGGCTTCATCGTCCGGCAGATCGGCGGGTGCCTCGTCGTCGGGCAGTTCGTCGGGGTCGGTCATCGTCATGCTCCGGCTGCTCACCCGGTCAACGCCCCTGCCCCCGTTGCGTTCAGTCGCCGATCGGGCTTTCGCCGTGCTTGCGGAGCACGTCGTTGAACGCCTCGGCCATCAACGCCTGTAGGCTGCGGCCCTGCCGGCGCGCGAGCATGTGCATCGCCAGCGACATGTCGGGCGAGAAGAAGCCCGCGATCTGCTTGCGGCCCTCGCGGCTGACCGGGCGGGTCGGGACGGGAGTGGGCTCAGGGGGCGGTGCCGGGGCGGGCGTCACCTTGACGCGCGGCGCGGGTGCGGCGGCCGGCGCCGGGGTCGCGGCGCCGCGCAGATTGGCGAAACTGGGCTTGCGGCTCATGCGGCGACCTTCTTGCGGAAATGGGGGGCGGGCATGTCGAGCTGTCGACATACCCATTTATACAGGTCGCGCACGTCCTGCGCGGCGCGGCCGTTGGGCTCGGCTTCCATGACGGTGCGCCCCTCGGCGCTGGCGTGGCGGAAGGCGGCGCGATCGGGAAGCAGCACCGGGCACGCCGGGGTGCCGTAGCTTTCGACCAGCTCGCCCGCCTCGGCATAGACGCGCGGGGCGTTGGGGCTGCCGGCGCTGAACACCACGAACGCGGGCTTGCGGAGCAATTGCACCAGCTTGGCGCTGGTCTGGATCGCAGCGAGATCGAAGGCGCTGGGACGGCACGGGATCAGCACGAGATCGGCAACCTCGACCGCGGCGCGCGCGGCGCTGTCGGCGTGCGGCGGCGTATCGATGACGATCACCTGCGCGCCCTGCTCACCGGCCTGCCTGACCTTGGCGGCGAGCCGGGGCGGCGGGCTGTCGATCACTTCGGGGGGCGCATCCTGTCGCCAGGCGGCCCATTGGCTGGCGGTGGCCTGCGGGTCGGTATCGATGATGAGCGACACCGCGCCCGCATCCTGCGCCGCGGCGGCGAGGTGCAGCGCGAGCGTCGTCTTCCCCGCCCCCTTCTGGCTGATGATCGCGATCGTCGGCATGGCGCTATACCTACATGTCGTGATGTCGACATGGCAACATGAATGCGCGTCGACACTGAATATTTTCGCGGTTTGGCTGACGGTGGATTAACCATTCGCCAAGTCCTCCCAGCTATGGCGAAAATGAGGCGGCTCGTGGTCGGGCGGCGACGATATGGCAGGCGAATGACCCAGGCGGCGACGATCAACGCGACGATGACACGCTGGACGCTCTACGACTGGTTGGGGGTCGCGCTGGGCGTCGTGATGCCGGTGGTCGCGGCATTGCTCTACCCGACCTATATCCACCGTGTCGATCCAGGCTGGGCGGAGTGGACCCGCCTGCTGGAAATGCCGTTCGTGGTCGCCGAGCTTATCGCGATCCAGGTCGCGGTACGACGCGGCTATCGCGATGCCGCCTTGTGGCGGGAGCTGCCCCGCGATGCGAAACTGGCGTTCGGGTTGCTCGCCATCGGGCTGACGGTCGGCAGCGTTTTCCGCTCGCACCATCCGTTCGATTCGGTGCTGATGTCGCTGATCACCCTCGTCCACTTACGCTTCTGCGCCGGGATCCATTTTTTGGCGCGGGTTGAGCCTGTCGCCGACATCCATGCGCTGTTCCGCTGGTTGACCCTCGGACTGGTCGCGCTGGCAGTGCTGACGGTTTGGCGGTTCCAGCTGCCCCCGCCCGCGTCGAGCGTACCGGGCGGGGTGATCGAATGGGGCTCCGCATTGCCAGGCTTCATCAGCGTGCGGCATTTCGGATCGTGGACCGGCGCGATCGCCGCGGGGCCGATGCTGGCGCTGCTCTATGGCGACGAGGACGATCAACACACGATGTCACTCGCCTATCTGCTCGCGGCCGGGTTGACCTGCTGGTCGGGGACACGTGCCGCAGTGCTGGCATTGGCAGTGGTCGTCTTGATCGCGCTCGTCAGCCTGCGTCGCTGGCCGACACGCGTGCGGTTCGTGCGGGTTGCGGCGCTGAGTGCGCTGGCGCTGGGGTTCGCGCTGCCGTTGCTGCCCAAAAATTTCGACTTCCACCTCTACGTCTCGGGCGATGGGCAGAGTGCCAACACGGCGACCGGCGGCCGGCTTGCGTTATGGCAGGCGACTTTCACGAGATGGCTCGATGCGCCGTTGTTCGGCTGGGGATCGGGCTCGACCTTCTGGGAGATCTATGTCGGCTGGACGAATACGCAGCCACATAATGTCGTGTTGCAATTCCTTATTTCCTGGGGCGTGGTCGGCGCGGCGGGCGGATTGTGGCTGCTGGGGCGCGCGATCGTAGTCACGCATCGCTCCGCGATCGACGACCCGCGGCTGCTGCCACTGACGGGGATGCTCTATTCTTTGCTGTTCATGAGCCTGCTGGAGGGAATGCTCCATTATCCGCGCTTCATCATGATGATCGCGGTCGGCTTCGCGGTGCTGTTCGTCGAGCGAGAGCGGCGCGCCGTCTCACTGCACCCCCGTCGCTGAACCGCGGAACCCCCACAAGCTCTTCCCGAGATCGAGCTGGTCGACGCGCGCCTTCGCCAGCATCCCTGCGAAATAAGCGCCGGTCGTCACGCGGATGTCGCCGCGCGCTTGGCGCTCGGCGGTGATGAACATCGCGATCGCCGCTTCATCGCGCCCCAGTCGCTCGACCGCATCGACCCAGGTGTCGGTGCGGATGCCTAGATCGGTGCGGAGCCGCACCGCGGCGGCATGGAGATCGGGCCAGCCGGGACGCGGCGTCGCGACGTACATCGCCGCTCTCGGGAACATCGTGAGCAGATCCCCGGGCCGCGCCTTGAACACGCTTCTCGACGGCGACGCCGGAACTGACGCCGCGGAAGGATTGGAACGAGCCGAATCAGAACTACTGTTTCGAACGCCTGATACAGATTCAGTAGAAGAGGATTTGGTTTGTATCTGTATGACGGGAGCGGTTTTTGACCCCGACGGGTTATCTTCTAGATAAAACATATGCGCGTCGATTGTCGCGTCGATGTCGCGCTCAAGGCCGAGCAATCGGTCGAGCGCCGCCTGATAAAGGTCGCTGTCGCGCGCGCTGCGCGCGGTCACAGCTTGCTCAGCGATGGCATCGAGCGCCTCCTGCAACGCCGGCCAGTGTGCGCCGGTCAGCTGCAGCTCCGCGGCCTGCGCGAGCACCTGCCCAACCAGCCGTCGCATCCGCGCGATCGCGAGCCGGCCTTCCTTGAACAGCCGCGATTGCGCGGTCTGCGCCTCGGCAAGCGCAGCGAGTTCGACGAAGCGGATCCGGAGCGGCGACAGGTCGAGCCCATAAGCCGAGGTGATCACGCCCGCGGCGTCGCGGCGCCCGGTACGACGGCCGTGCGCGCTGTCGTGCGCGGCGACCAGCCCGAGCGCGCGCAGCTGCCGCAGCCGCGCCTTGATTGCGCTTTCGGTGACCCCGGCGCGTTCGGCGAGCGTGTAGTTGCTCGGCCAGGCGAGCGGGGTGCGCCCCTCCTGCCAGTCGTCGGGACGGGTGAAGCCGATCAGATGCTTGAGCGTCTCGAGCGCGGGAGTCCCCAGCCCCAGCGCGACCTTCGCGCCGTCGAGGACCGAATACAGCCGGTTGCGCTCGACCGAACCCGCGGCGGGCCCACGCGCTTCCAGATCGCGCACCAGCCGGCGCGACCACGCGGTAATCGGCCGCGCCCCCGTGGCCCCGGTAAAGGCCGTCTGGGTACAGGTCATTGTTCGTCCCCTCACGCAAGGGGCCGTCAGCAGGCAAAACTAGAGCGTGGCGCGAAGCGCGCTCCCTTGAACCGGAGTTCGTAAACCGCTAGATGGAAGGTCGTTCGTTAGGACCTGTCAGCGTTTGGCGACGCTGCCATATAGCAATCTCGGGTGCCCGGCCTTCGTGCCGGGCATTCGTTTATGTGCTCACAGCCATTTTCCCCATCGGCGGTGCGACCGCGCAACCGCCTCCTCCTCGTCTTTGTGGCGGGCGGTCCTGATGTAGGAAAGCGCGAATATTCGTGCTTTCGGGCGGAAAACCACACGAATGCTCGTGCTTTCGGGCGGAAAACTGTCGGCGTCGCCGGCCACCTCGACGCAATCTACCCGCAGATCATTCGTGCTTACGGGCGGAAAAGTCGCTGTCTGCCACGTGGTGCGTCCCGATCGCGCCGCGAATCGCGTTCTCCGGACCCGGCACACTGCCGATCGACGCGGCGAACGGCTTCGCACTCGCCCGAACGCCACCGAAAACACGTATTGTTGCGGCTTCGTGCTTACGCGCGGAAAACCGTCGGGGTGGTTCGTGCTTTCGGGCGGGAAACCCCCTGCCCTGCCCGCGCCCCACACGGGCGGGTCAGGCGTCGGTCGTGGCGGGGCCGCTGGGGGCCGGCGCGGGCGGGCCGACGAACTGCAGCGTCGCGTCATGCGTGATCGTGACCAGCGTCGTCAGCCGCGGCCGCCCGCCATTGGGGCCTGGCTCCTTATGATCCGTCAGCGCCAGCATATATTCGGGGATCGACTGGTTGCGGACCACCTCGCGCAGCGTGCGGCGGAAATTCTCGAGCGAGCGCGGCTCGAGCGAGCACCCCACCCTGCCCGCAAGCTCGACCGCGTCGATCTCGAAGCGCGCGCCGTCGATGCAATTGAACTTCGCCAGCTCGTATAACCGTCGCTCGATCGGGCCGAGCTTGAAGAAATCGTCGTGATAGGCCGCGATCCGGCGATCGGTGAGGATGGCGCGGTGCAGCCAGTCGCAGAGCATCACTTCGACATGCTTCACGCGGCGCTCACCGTTGGGCAGCTTGATATATTTGATGTCGGCCTTGAGCAGCCACGAGAAGGCGCTGTCCGACCCCTCCCCGCCCGTTTCGATATTCGTGATGATCTGCGTGCCCTGCAGCCGCGACAGCGACGCCTTGAGCGCGCTGTACGAACGTGCCGAGGCGTTGGTGCCGGTCATCCGGAACAGGTCGTTGGCGGTGAAGCTGAGCGTGCGGTCGACCGTCTCGCCCGCCTCGAGCCGCCCGACCATGATGCTGGCGATGTAGAGCAGGATCTCCTTGTCGTAGATCGTCGCGACCCCGGTCTTGCTGGGGTTGATCTCGATCCGCGCCGCCTCGCTCTCGAAGGTCATCGGCTCCATCTGCGCGCGCTTGGTGAGCGCGAAGAACGGGAATTCGGCGACGGTCCGCTCGCCCTGGATGTCGCCCAGCAGCGGACTGTCGAGCCGGAAGAGATCGCCCTGCGGCGGGATGACCTTGGTCATGGATGCGGCCCCGTGCGGACGCGTTCGTGCTTTCGGGCGGAAAACCCCTGCTCGGACGAACGGGGCGTCGCGGGCCATGGCGTGCGCATCGCCACGATTTACTGGTCGGCGCGCGGGCGTGTCAAA